>JAWLAO010000001.1:0-300000 GCA_041395445.1 Gammaproteobacteria bacterium
ATCCGACCATTTGGCGGAAGAAAGATTCTGTATATTTGGGAAACTATCGTAAAAGACATGTGCAGGTTTTCGCAAGATGCTATGTCCATACCGATGTCCAATGGAGGAAATATCCATGGGTAATGTCAGATCAAGAAAAGAAACAGGTAAACTATATTTTGACTTCAGATATAGAAATATCAGATGCAGAGAGCAAACTAAACTCCAAAATACACCGGTTAACAGGAAAAAACTGGAAAATATTATGGATAAGATAGATGCTGAAATTTTATTAGGTAAGTTCAAATACGGGGACTATTTTCCAAATAGTCCCATACTTGAAAAAATTAATTATCAGGATGATATGATTCGTAGAAATACAGATTGTATTCCGACAATTTCTGAGTTTTTTGATGTGTGGATTGCAGAATTGGATTTTTCATGGAGGAAAAGTTACAAAAAATCTGTCTTGAGTATTTTTAAAAATCATATTCTTGAGGTGTTTGGTGATAGAAATGTTGATACACTAACTAAGTCTGAACTACTGAAGTTTAGAGCTGATATTGCAAATAAGGTTAGAAAGAACGGAACCTATGTGGGTGCTCAGCATATCAATAAAATTATGAAGTTTTTCAAAAGAGTTATTGTTGAAGCGTCAGAGCGATATGATTTTAAAAGTCCATTTATTGGAATCAAGCATTTAAAAACTTTAAAGCCTCAAATAGAACCATTTACTTTGGAGGAAGTGATGCTGATTTTGAATAATGTCAGAGATGATTTTAAGAGTTATTATACAGTACGCTTCTTCACCGGAATGAGGACCAGTGAGATTGATGGGCTCAAATGGAAATATGTTGATTTTGAAAATCGATACATATCAATTAGAGAAACGCTTGTTAAGGGACGAGTAGAACAAACCAAAACCGATTCCTCACTTAGAGATATAATGATGTCACAGCCGGTTTATGACGCTTTGAAGCATCAATATCGAGTCTCAAAAGAACATGATTATGTTTTTTGTACTAGAAGTGGTAATCCACTGGATTATGGTAATGTCACCAAAAGGGTATGGAATCCAATATTAAATTATCTGGGGCTGAAGCAGAGGAGGGCGTATCAAACCCGCCACACAGCTGCCACATTATGGCTTGCCAGTGGCGAAAATCCTGAATGGGTTGCACGTCAGCTTGGTCACTCTACAACTAAAATGTTGTTTAATGTTTATTCCAGATATGTTCCTAATGTCACCAGACAAGATGGTAGTGCATTTGAAAAATTACTGGATAAAAATATGTGAATATTCGGAGAATATGTTTATGGCTTTATCAGATATTTTGATATTTGTATTGAGTTGTCAGATAAAGCCAGAACTATTACAGTTGTTAAAGGAGGTTTATTAGAACATTATTGGTATTTTATTGGAATCATGTTAGAATTATATTGGTATAGTTCTCTTATTAAGCAAAGTATTTAGTATGTTCAAACCAAATTTTCAAATCACTCCTGCCTTGAGTAAAATTCTGATGGATATTGAGGCTTCTCGTCAAGCGGTATCAGGATTGCCGATTACTATTTCAGTATTAACATCCTTACGAGAGTCAGCACGATTGATTTCTACACACTATTCAACCCAAATCGAAGGAAACCGTCTCACCCAACAACAAGTGCAAGATGTCATTCAAGGTGGTACTTTCCCGAATAGGGAAAGGGATGAACGAGAGGTCAGAGATTACTATAAAGCATTGGATTTTCTTGATGTTCTGGTCAATCAAAAAGCCTCATCAATCAAAGAGAAGGACATTCAAACTTTACATGGCTTGGTGATGGAGGGAAAAGAAAAACCAACGCCTTATCGTGATGGACAAAATGTTATTCGGGACAGTGGGAGCGGAGCTATTGTGTATATGCCACCGGAAGCCAAAGATGTACCGGATTTGATGAGTGAACTCATTGCATGGATTAATAAACAGTTAAATGAAGATGATTTGCCTGTGCCAATGATTGCCGCAATCGCTCATTACCAGTTTGCAACCGTTCACCCCTATTATGATGGAAATGGGCGTACTGCCCGCTTATTAACCAATCTGGTTTTGCATAAATCAGGCTATGGTCTGAAAGGTATTTATTCTCTGGAAGAGTATTATGCCAGAAACCTACAAGCATACTACCAGGCACTGAGTGTGGGAGAATCTCATAATTATTACTTTGGCAGAGCTGAATCTGAAATTACAGATTGGATTGTTTACTTTTGTTCGGGGATGGCTGACTCATTTGCCAAAGTTCGTCTAAAAGCCTCAGAATCATCCCAAAGAGGTCAAACCGACCAAAGCCATTTATTAAGGGAGCTTGATCAAAGACAAAAACAGGTGTTATCACTTTTTACCAATAACAAATTTATAACCACAAAAGAAGTATCCGATCTGCTAGGAATACACAGAAGAACCGCTCTGAACTTGTGCAATCTATGGTGTAATGAAGGTTTTATTATTCAACAAGGACTGGCGAACAAATCCCGAAAATACGAACTAGCTTCTAAGTGGCTGGAATTATTGTAATTTAAGGTGCCACTAGTCTTGACTGATTATTTTATGATAATTATTTTTGGCTTGTATTAGATTTTCACTGGGCGTTGGTGGATGCTTCAATTTATTTAAAAATATTTTAAATGCCCTCTCAGATAATTTGATGTTAGTCTGGATTCCACTTTTTCCAGTTAAATCAGTTTCAATAATATTTTGGTTGTTGTGTTTCATTGAATTTACATGGTTCTTTATCAAAGATTTTAAAATGGTTCGAATCTATATTTTTAGATTCTATGTGAATTTAAATTACTATTCAAATATATTGAATAATGGATCTGAATAAAAATTGATCCGTAGCCATTATTTTATATTTTCAAAGCTACACCTAATAAAATGCTGTTTAATTTTTCTCATTCAAAGTATTGCAAATATATGCACCCAATACCACTAATGTCATATCACCCAATTTTTTTAAAATGGTTTACCTGACCTTCTTGGTCGTTTCCTTTGCATTTCAAATAATTCTTTTTGTTCTGGTTTATAAAATAATCTTGCTTTATCAAGTAATGTTTTAACCTCATTTAAAAAGGCATATCGGGGATTGAAAAAGAATTCTTTGGTACGACCTTTCATATTGCTTAACATCACACCAGCGTCTTCAAAATTGTTTAATTGGTTTTGAACAGAAGGTAATGATATGTTTAAATATTTAGCTATTTCTCTGGCGTAGCCGTATTCAAAGCAATTTACATATTGCAGAATTAACTCTCTAGTTTTTGTTCCTAAAATAGACTCAAAGACATAAATAATATAGATTTGTTGATTGATTAAAAGTTTTTATAAAAACCACTATTTGTTCCGATCTTAATCTAGTTTGAGTATTTTGCCATATTTCAGGCACAACTATTTTTGCTTTAAGGTTATATCCATGGCAGCAAAATTGATGTATGTATGATATCCTCCATCTTTAAATAAGAGCTTCAGAATAAAACTAACGAATATATTTGCCAGTTTGTTGTTGCGGTGGGTGTATTTCTTTTATTTTTTTAAATAATCATGTTCCTTGTTTATAGGCATATCAGCATAATTGAGTTTCTTAAATTGTTTAGAATCATGCACTTTTTGTAAACTGTTAAAATAAATTCACTTTTGTATTTTTCATTTTTCCATTCTTAGTATTAAATACTTTCTAATCATAATGTTTTGAAATGTGATTTTCAAATAAATTTTATATTTATGGAACAAGTATGATCCGGTTTCCATCAAAGGAAAAATAATTTTTCCATACCTTCATCATCAGGCATACATTGGAACATGTTTTAATAGGTTTGGATGAAAATTCGATGGGACTCATATATGAATATCATCAAGTTCTTCAAATTTGTGAGTAGTGAGTCGGCTAAGCATTGGGTTTCCAAACATGATTATAAATTTTGTACATGGTTTAACTTTTTCAATTGTGTTTCAAGTTCTATTATATGATATAAAATTAAATCAATATCAAAATTAATAACAAATTTTTAGGATTTAAATTGATGAAGTTTCACAAGATTTAGAAAGTAAATGGTATCAGTTAGTTTTTCTAAGAAAATCACCTTTATTTAATTTGCCAAGTTTGCGAATTGAAAATCATATGTAAGCAGAATTTCAACACTCCAGAAGAAAAAGTTACATTTTCTTCTTCAGGATTACTGTTTTTTATAGGGATTCCAATTTTAAGTGTAACTCTTCCAAATGGATATTGATGTTTTTTATTAACTGTATTGTATATTTTCTTCTCGCCCTTATATTTAACGGATGGGGAGAATTTGGCACGATTTGAAATGATATCTTTCCATATTTTCCGCTGGTTACGTATTTTAGCTCCTTTCAAATATTCATGTTCAATCTCTATTGAGTGACAAAAAAATACTCCACTAAAAATTTTAAGAAAATCATCAAGAATTTCAGGATCACTAAATCTCAACCCATTAACAGAATGAGTGCTTTATTTAAAAAATATGTAAGGACGCTTTTAAAAACTCCATTATGTTCGTTCCATTTTTTATAATACTCATCCAAGACAATGTTTGCAATTTTACTTTCATATATTGAATGTACTTTAGCAGGCTAAATGAAAGCCTATAGGTGGTATGAGTTTTTTTTCAGAAAAAAAGCAGATGAATTCTTATTAGTCTGTATACTTGAGATAAATTTAGGTTCTTATACCATTTTAATACTTGCTTATACTTAAGATTTATTTTTTCAGAAAACTCTTTTATCAATATTTTGATAGTTTGATTTTTCATTTTTTCAGACACTTGAGTATCAATCTCAAAGTTTTCAATTTTTCTTAATATATACCAAATATCACCATCTGATATTTCTATTTTATTAAAGTCTTGTACAGAAGATGTTTTTTATATTTTTTGTTCTGTATGGATTTTGTATATCTATTTAGTGCACCTTTAAGCACTTTGTTTACTTCGCATAAACTAACTGATTTAGTCTTTTTCAAGAGTATTCCTATACTTTGTTAAGTATTTTCTACTACACCCACTAATATTTTCAACTTCTGACCAAGTTAGTGATTTATCATGTTTTATCAGATTAGAATACATTTGTATATCACAAAAATGTATATAGGTTGCAAAGGTTGTAAGAGGAGAAGAGTGTCCTGCAAATTTTGCTAATTCCCAGTACCTGTTTTTTCCTGTTGAATTAAAAAAAGTTTGAATTTTTATTGTTTCTTGTTGATTATAGTCTGAAAATATACTCAGTAATTTAGTATTATCAGTGAAAACCGCATATAGTCGACTTATAGCTGTATGTCTTAATAAATGTAAAACATTTGGTAATGCATATTTTTCAGATAAAACTTTCGAATATACTCGACTGATGCTTGAGATAAAGATTCATTAGGAGTGAATTTTGCTAAATGCAAGACTATAATTTGTTATTTTTCGAGCATTAATTTAAATTGAAAAATAGTTTCTTAAAAAATATGTTCTTCCTTTTTAAGTAATATGCCAAGAGGGATTCTTCTCAAACTTGAATAAGTTTTATTATCACCTTTATTATTTTCTCTAATGTCAATCCAAAACTCATCTGATATTTCGATGTCTTTAAGCTTTATTTTTAATACTTCTCCAACTCTTAATCCTGTTCTATACAAAATGATAAAAATTGATATCATCATTCTTTTATAATATTGAAGATCGTTTTTTGAACTTTTATATTTATTGAGGAATCGATTGAAAACCTGATTTGATATGAATCCAGCTCTGACATATGTTTTCTCTTTTAATTTTAGATTTTCAAAAAAGAGTTGACTTCAGGGAATCCATAGGTAATTAAACAATATCTATGGAATAGATAAAATGCCCTTTGTTTGTAGGGTTTAACCTTCAGATTTTTATTAGCATTATAGAAGAAAATATTATTATAGAATTATTTAAATTTTTTTTATTTTAAAAACATTTTAATCCATATTTCGGTTTTTATTTTCACACAACTATTTTGTTTTTCCTTTTAAGGTTATATCCATGCAGCAAACTTATGTATGTAATTCATTAACTCCTTTGAATGCTATAAAAACACGGTAATTGACCAATATTTGTCAGTTTCTCAGTCAAGGGTATTATTTTTTTAAATCATCATTTTGTTTTATAGGCAACATAACCTAAGAGTAAATTTTTAAATCATGATTTACATGTATTTTATCTTCATCATTTATGAATTTAAAACCATAAGTGGTTGACTTGTGAACTTTCGGTATAGATCTTTTCCTTTCACATTCTTATTTAAAGAGTTGCTTCATTATTGTTTAAAATGTTTTTTCACAAAGTTGGTTGATTTCCAAATAAAACTTCAGTTTTAATTTTCAATCAAAAGCCAGATAACAGTATGATCCTCCATCAACAAGTAAATAATAAATTTCCAATTGTTTTTCCTGCCTTCATCACATATACAGGCAGTAACAGATTTTTCTTTGAGAAAACATATCCTCAGATGACGACGTCAGTAATATGAGTTCTTCAAGATTTAGATACTAATGAGTCGGTATTAGGCTAAGTTGTTAAATTAAAATTTGTCTATAGTTTAACTTTTTCAAATTTCTTGTTTTGCAAAGTTATAGATTTTTCAAGTGTTGATTGATCAAACGGATCTGATTTTTTTACTGGAAAGAAATCCATTCTTTTACTACTGCACTCTTATAGTTTCTTGTTGTACTTACTGCGTTTTTTCGTTCTTCGAGGTTATATCTCAACCAATCTAGCAGAAAACCATCATTTTCAAATTCAGGTTGAATATTATATAGTCCATTAAGAACATCATTATTATTAAGTTTTCATCTTGCTCTGTAAAAATCTCATTAAGTGAATTTATTAGTTCTTCTCTGGGATTGTCATCATCGAAATATATAGTCCGTTCAATTTTTTCATACAGTTTGTTTCATTTTATTTGATGGAAAACTATTTTTTATCATGCCCTCCCAGTAATCCGGTCTAAGTGAAGTAGATATAATTATGTTTCTTGAATAATTAATATGTGCTTGGTCAAAAATTACATTGGGAAGTAGTTCAGTAATACCAAAAGCTGTATTTAAAATTGATTGAAGCTTAGTTATTTTTGAGATGTTTATATTGAATTTCATACCAAATGATTTTATGAAATGAGATATGTACTGATTTAATTCATTTTTTGTAATTTGTTTTTTAATTCTTATATTCAATAGCTTATATATCATCATCAGTGATATATGATCAGGGAACCAACGTCGAATAGTTACTTTTTGCTTATTGATTACGCAATTACTTGGAAAATTTGGGGACTCTAATATTAAATCACACTGACCTTCCCCCCAAATTAATACCAGATTTTGGATGAGAAATTCATCTTATGCTGCCTGTTTTGCAAAGTCCACCGGTGATAAATAATTTAGTGAACTATGTGGTCTTTTTGTATTGTAATGATTCCTCCATTGCATGATTAATTCTTTGGCTTCTTCTATATTTTTGAACCAATATTGGTTCAGGCATTCACTTCTGAATTTACCGTTCAGACTTTCAACAATGTATTCTGAATTGGTTTTCAGGCTGAATAAAGCCCAACTTTACTCCTGTTTGTTGCTGCGAATACATGGTCTTGCATGTAAATTCTGTGCCGTTATCACATGTTTTATCTGATTCGGTTTCTTTCTCTGATCAATCAGTCTGTCTAAAATCCGCTACTTGACGGCCATTTATTGAGAATGAAACCAGCTGACCGATAACCTGACGAGAATAATCATCTATGACATTAATACCTGAACCGTCTCCATTTGCCAGTTGATCACTGACAAAACCATAGACCATCTCATATCCACTGATGAAGGCATCACCATTGGCAACCTTGGCCGAACCAGTTTTTTTCGTTTTCGTGTCCGTACTGCAAGCCAAGCTCTTTGTATATACGATAAGTCCGCTTGCGATTGCAAACCAAACCTCTGTTTTTAGAATACTGTGTAAAAACAAATACAGCCATAACTGGGATGCCTTAGCTAATTCCAGCAAACGTAATCTGATACTTATCCTTGTCAGATTTATGATGATATCTGAAACCGCTCCGACTGATGCCTGCCAATTTACATGATGACCTTTCACTAAGATGAAAGGTTTTCTTCATGTGTTTGGCTATCTGCCTTTTACCAGCAGGCTTTACCACTTTTTTGAGAGAACATCCCTCATTGCTTCATTCTCAAGAAGCTTTTCAGCCAGTAGCTTTTTCAATTTAGCATTTTCATGTTCCAATTCTTTGAGCCTTTTGGCTTCTGAAACTTCCAATCCCGCATACTTGCTTCGCCAGTTGTAGAAAGTGCCGTTGGAAATTCCAAGCTGGCGACAGATGTCATCAACCTTTACTCCGGATTCATGCTGTTTAATAGCTCTGATTATTTGTTCTTCTGTAAATCGTTTTTTCTTCATTTTGAGATCTCCTGCGTTGTAGTTTAATTGGAAATCTCATCCTTGTCATGGTTCTTTTTTTGGGGGGAAGGTCACGATACATATCATTGATATAATTAGGACAATGGTTGAGAATGGAGAGTTGGTCGATTGCATTGATGTTTGGGATCACAAAGAGATGTGTCCAGTTTCGGAGGAAGAGGTTGAAGTAGATTTATCGATTATTTCTAATGAAGAATTCCGTTTTTTTGAGAATCATCACTTCGTATTCAAAAGTTCAATCTAACAATTAGATTAAGACGTTCAGTACCAACTTACCAATTGTGTTGGCAAAAGCCAACTACGTATTATCATAATTATAAATCACGGAATTGTTAGGAGATACTTACGACTTCATGGACTTCGTCCACTTCGCTCGGTATGACCGAACTGCTTGAAAACCCTCAAATATAAAAACATCCCTCTGCAATCTCCCTTCAAAGGGAGAATTTAATTATGACTACATCGACGCCTTAATCTTATTCTGCAAAGCAGCAATTATATTCAGATTTCCGGCGATAATATTTCCGCTTTCGAGAAATTCGTTTTTCAGGTTAAAATCAGTGCAATTTCCACCGGCCTCGCGAATGATTAAACTTCCGGCTGCCATGTCCCATTTTTCCAGGCCCATTTCCCAGAATCCGTCAACTCTTCCGGATGCAACATAAGCTAAATCCAGTGCTGCTGAACCGGCTCTGCGGATGTCTCCAACAGATTTGAAAATTGATTTAAATTGCAGCATATAACGATTAAAAACTTCACGCTTTCTAAATGGGAAACCGGTTGCGATAATGCTATCCTGTAAAGTGGCTTTACTGTCAATACGAATCCGGCTGTCGTTGAGATAAGCACCATGTCCTTTGCTGGCATAAAATGTTTCATCTCGAACCGGGTCATGAATCAAGCCATGTCTGATTTCGCCATCAATTTGCAAAGCAATAGAAATCGCATAATGCGGAAATCCGTGCAGGAAGTTGGTCGTGCCATCCAGAGGGTCAATGATCCAGACATGGTTCGAGCTTTCGTTACCAAGTAAACCACCTTCTTCTGCCAAAATAGCATGGTCGGGATGAGCTTTTAAAATAGTTTCAATAATTGCTTGCTCAGATGCTTTGTCGGCTATTGAAGCAAAGTCGTTTTCTTTTTTCTTTACCACATGAAGCAAATGGACTTGCTTTTGCATACGCATTAGAACATTACCGGCTTTAAAAGCGGCTTTTTCAGCAATATTGATTTCGGGTTGTCGCATTAGATATCGTGATTTTAAAACAGGCGGGTATGATAACTTTTATTTAAGAATTTATGTATTTAATCGCATCAATTTTCGCTAAAATACAGCCTTTACAAGTTTTTAATATAGAAATTATGTCTGAAAATCTTCGCTTTGTGCTTTTATCAACAACTCATGCGGGAAATATTGGTGCCGCTGCTCGAGCGATGAAAACAATGGGAATTAATGATTTGGCATTAGTGAACCCTAAACTTTTTCCAAATGTGGAAGCGACAAAAAGGGCTTCAGGTGCCGATGATTTGTTGGCAAATGCTAAAGTTTGTAACCATATAGATGAATCCATTTCTGACTGTAAGTTAGTAATTGGCACGACAGCAAGAAAAAGACATTTAGATATTCCAGTAATTGATGGCAGAGAAGCCGCAAAACTGTTAATTGAAGAATCGAAAAAGCATCAGGTGGCGTTAGTGTTTGGTAAGGAACAATATGGCATGACTAATGAAGAAGTTGAGAGATGTCATTGTTTGGTTCGATTACCGACTGTTGAAAGTTTTTCATCATTGAATTTAGCTTCTGCTGTGCAAGTAATGGCTTATGAGTGTCGTATGCAATCACTTGAGAACATTGAATTTAATAACGAATTTACTGAACCCAATGAGGGAGACTTAGTGAATGCAGATGCTATGGAGAGTTTTTATCAGCACTACTTCAAAGTTATGGAAGATACAATGTATTTACGTAAGGAAGGGCATGATTCGATACGAACAAAATTACGATTATTATACAATCGAGCTCGTCTAAGAAATTATGAAGTGGACATTTTGAGGGGCTTTTTAACAAAGCTGGAAAAAAAGTTAAAATAAGTTTGTAAAGTTGTTGACAGAATCATCTTTTAAGTTACAATGCGTCCTCTAATTTATTCCCCGATAGCTCAGTCGGTAGAGCAAGTGACTGTTAATCACTGGGTCGGCGGTTCAAGTCCGTCTCGGGGAGCCAAATATCGAAAAAGGCTACATTTTTTGTAGCCTTTTTTATTTTCTAATGAAAAAAAAACAGATTTAGGCTAATATAGCGTTCCTTTATTTGCACAATATTATTTGTGTTCAAAAAATTAATTTAATAACAACAGGATAGAATTCATGGCATTTGACGAATACGATGATTTTGAACAGGAAAAACTGGTCAAAGAGTGGATAAAAAACAACTGGATGACGATTGCATTGGGTATTGTCATTGGTCTTGGTGGTGTTTTTGGTATTAATTATTGGAAAGCCAAGGAACAAGAAAAACGCTTTGAAATGGCAAAGCAATACCAATCTTTTTCTGATATTGTTGAACTTTCCGAGTTTACAGATGCTCAAACGAAACTGTCTGAAATGGAGAGTCAATACGGCACTAATTTTTATCTGATTGAAGGACATTTACGTTTAGCTAAGGAGTTTATAGCGAAAAACGAATTGGAAAAAGCAACAGTTGAATTAAATAAAGTAATTAGCCTGAAACCGGATCAATTAATTACTGAATTTGCTAAATTACGCTTGGCCAGAGTTTATAATGCAATGGCAAAACATGATGAGGCTTTAACACAGGTGAAAGGAATTACAATTGAATCTTTTTCCTCTATAGCAAAAGAAGTTGAGGGAGATGCCTATATTGCTAAAGGTGAAGCTAAGAAGGCCAAAGCATCTTATCAAGCAGCAATTGATGCCGGTGAGGGTTACTCTGGAAAAAGAAATATCGAAATGAAGCTGGAAAACTCTTAATCGAACTTTTCTGAGGGTTTCAATTCACACAACAAGAACACTTGAGGTTTTTATGCAAAGAATTTTATCTGTATTATTTCTGACATTGCTTTTTACCATCTCATGCTCATCCAATAAGAAGGATAAAAAATTTGAGCCTGTTGAGTTGGAAAAAATCATCCAACAAGGTCATTTTAAAACTCTTTGGACTAAAAAATTGGATAGTGGTGACAAAGCATTCGGATATGAATTGATTCCTTTTGTTGATGGTAAAGATGTATTCGTTGCTGATAAAAAAGGAAATGTTTTAAAGCTGGATCTACAAAATGGTAAAACAATTTGGTCAACTGACTTGGAAGTTGAACTGAGTGCCGGTCCGGGTGTTGGCAGTGATATACTGCTTTTGGGAACTCCTGAAGGTCAGGTCATAGCTTTAAACAAAGAAACGGGTGTTATGATTTGGAAATCATTGCTATCATCTGAAATTTTATCACCTCCGGTGATTGAAAATAATATGGCAATTGTTCGTGCTCAAGACGGAAAAGTTTATGCACTCAATGCTGAAAATGGCAACCGCGAGTGGTTGTTTGATACTAATATTCCTAATCTGACACTTCGTGGAAACTCCAAGCCAATTGTAAGAGCAGGGCGCGTTTATATCGGTTTTGATAATGGTAAAGTCGCTGCCATAAAACAAGAAAGCGGAGATGTGATTTGGTTGCAAAGTGTGATTGATACCCAAGGTAAAACAGAATTGGCTCGAATCGTTGATATCGACGGTAACATGGCATTGATTGCTACCGATTTGTATCTTTCAAGTGCAGATGGGAAAACCGTTGCCGTTGCCACAGAATCCGGTCGGGTCATGTGGTCACAAGATGTGGGTTCTGCTAATGGAGTGACCGCATCTCGTACAGATTTATTTGTGTTGGATGATTTATCCAATGTTCATGCGCTCAACCGCACTGATGGCAGTAAAAAATGGAAAACCACAGAATATAAATATCGTATGTTGACACGTCCGGTATTTTATCTTGGTGATATTATTGTTGGAGATGTCGATGGTTACATTCATGTGATTGACGGAACAGATGGTAAAACTCTGGCACGCAATCGTATGGGTAAAGACTCGTTTTATTCAGCTCCGGTCATCAGTGGTTCAACAGTTATTTCCTATAACAAAGACGGAACACTCACAGCTTTTGAGTATTCAAGATAATTAGTGAGATGAATTATGGTTCCAGTAATCGCTTTGGTGGGTCGTCCTAATGTAGGAAAATCAACCTTATTCAACATTCTTACCAACACCAGAGATGCTTTGGTCGCCGATTTCCCCGGACTAACCAGAGACAGACAATACGGAACTTTTCAGGTTAATAACTCGAATGCTATTTTAGTTGATACCGGTGGATTACTGGGTGATGAGGGAAATCTCTCTGAGCTCATGAATTCACAGGTTGAAACCGCAATTTCAGAATCAGATTTGATTTTGTTTTTGGTGGATGCCAAATCCGGATTGATGGATAATGATAAAAAAATCCTTCAGAGTTTAAGAAATACCAATAAGCCTGTTTTTCTCCTGGTCAATAAAATTGACGGGCAAGATGAAGATCTCGCCGTTGTTGATTTTTATCAGCTGGGTCTTGAGGAGATTTTGCCCATCGCAGCGGTTCATAAACGAAATATAGCGACATTAAAATTCAAAATCGAAGAATTTTGTCAGAACTTAGAAAAAGAAGATTCTGAACAAGATATGATTCCTGAAACCAAAGGTCCAAATTTAGCAATTATTGGGCGACCTAATGTTGGAAAATCAACTTTAGTGAACCGTTTGCTGGGAGAGGACAGAGTATTGGCATTTGATATGCCGGGAACAACAAGAGATACAATTAGTTTGCCTTTAGATTGGGATGGCAAAGATTATACTTTGGTTGATACTGCCGGAGTGAGAAAACGCTCAAAAGTTGGAGAAGGTATCGAGAAATTCAGTGTCATCAAGACTCTTCAAGCGATTGATAAATCTCAAGTTTGTGTGCTTCTAGTTGATGCTCAGGAAGGATTGACTGACCAAGATATGCATTTGCTTGGACTCATAAACAACAATGCTCGTGCTGTTGTTATTGCGTTAAACAAATGGGATCATCTATCGGAAGAACACAAAAATAACATCAAGTCTGAATTTGCACGCCGAATGACAGCTTTTCAATGGGTTCCTTTGGTTTATATTTCAGCTTTACATGGCTCCGGTTTATCAGAGCTAATGGATAGAGTCGATTTGGTTTATGAAGCTGCGACCAAAGTTCTGGAAACCAATCAATTGACTGAAGTTTTGAAAGAGTCGTTCAAGGCTCATCAACCGCCTTTGGTTCACGGACGTTTAACAAAATTGAAATATGCTCATGCCGGCGGGCAAAACCCGCAGAGAATTGTGATTCATGGAACACGCACCGATGTTTTAAAACCGGCCTATATCAAATATCTGGAAAAACAATTCAGGACTGCTTTTAATCTACGAGGTGCACCGATAATTTTGCAATTCAAGAGTGGTGATAATCCTTATAAAGATGCAGGCAAAAGAAAGCAACCCAATAAAACTCCAAGAAGGCACAAGTTAAATCGCCATACAACGGGAAGCAAATATGGCAAATGATTATTTGACGTCCATTTCTTATTCACAGGCTTTAAAAGTTATTCTTGCCGAAGCTCAGCAACAGTTTATTCCACAAGTTGAAAACGTGGAATTGTTAAACGGCGTGAACCGGGTTTTAGCTGAGAGTGTGACAGCACAAATTAATGTACCGGCATTCGATAATAGTGCGATGGATGGTTATGCTATCAGATATTCAGACTTACCGGAAAAGCAAGGTTGGCTGGATTTGCAAGACCCACAATATGCCGGAGTTGCAGGAAACATTGTATTGGGTGAGAATTGTGCAATTCCAATTATGACTGGTGCGGTTATTCCTGAAGGGGCAGACACTGTTGTTGTTAAAGAAAACTCACAAGTTAAAAATATGCAGGTTCACTTGCGTGAAATTGGCGAGAAAGGCAGCTGTATCAGAAACACGGGTGCAGATATAAAATCGGGAAGTGTGATTGCTGAACAAGCTCTTCGCCTTAAACCCCAGGACTTGGGTTTGATTTCCTCTGTTGGATGTAGCGAATTAAAGGTCTATTCAAAAGTCAAAGTTGTTTTATTCACCGGTGGTGATGAAGTGATACAACCGGGAAATGAACTGCAATACGGCCAAA
The DNA here is from genome assembly GCA_041395445.1 of Gammaproteobacteria bacterium. Classification (NCBI taxonomy): domain Bacteria; kingdom Pseudomonadati; phylum Pseudomonadota; class Gammaproteobacteria; species Gammaproteobacteria bacterium. The sequence continues at coordinate 14,690 of JAWLAO010000001.1, forward strand.
TTTACGATTCTGTAAGACCGACATTGCTGGGTTTGTTAAAAACACAAAATTGTGAAGTCATTGATATTTGTTCACTAGAAGATAATCCGCAACAAATCAAAGCCAAACTGGATCAATATGCCAATGAAAATGTTGTGATAATTTGTAATGGTGGTGTTTCCGCCGGCGATAAAGATTATACCTTACAGGTTATGGAAGAGTTTGGGGAAATTAGCTTTCATAAAGTGAATGTCAAACCCGGTTTTCCTTTCTTGTTCGGTAAATACGGGAAAGCTATGTTTTTTGGTTTACCGGGAAATCCGGTTTCCAGTTTTAGTAGTTTCTGCCAGTTTGTTATTCCTGCATTAAGAGTTTTAGAAGGAGAAGCCATCCATACTACAGGTTTTATTCGTGCGAAAATGGCAAAGAGTTATAGCAAACATCATTATCGACGCGAATTTGTTCGAGCACGACTCAGTTATGATCCAACTATTGGATATGAGGTGATTGTTACCGGAAATCAAAGTTCCGGTCGTTTAACTTCTGTGGCTCAAGCCAATTGTTTTATTGTTTTGAATGAAACGCCGGTTGACCTACAAATTGGTGATGAAGTGAATGTCCAACGAATGGTCGATTTGCTTTATCCGCATTTGTTATGACCATTAACAATGTTACAGTTGAAGAAGCGTTTGAGGCGTGTCAAAAAACTAATCATCTGATTCTGGATGTCCGAACTCCTCAAGAGTGGTCTCAAGGTGTTGCGAACGGTTCAGTCTTGTTATCATTGAATGAGTTGAAAGCTAAAGCCATTTCACAACTCGATAAAAATACCAGTTATTATGTCATTTGCCAGATTGGCGAACGCTCAAAAAAAGCAATAGAAATACTCAATCAACTTGGGTTTAATAAGTTATTCCATATTTTTCAAGGATTTGGAGAATGGCAAAAGCAGAAATTACCGATAGAACTTCCTCAAATCAATACAGATGAAGTTCGTTATTCCCGACATTATATGCTCCAAGGTTTTGGAAAAGAAGCACAAAACAAGCTTAAAGAGGCTCATGTTTTGATGATTGGAGCTGGCGGTTTGAGCTCCTCTTGTGCATTGTATCTGGCAGCAGGCGGTGTTGGAAAAATTACCATCGTCGATGACGACAAAGTTGAACTCAGCAATTTACAACGCCAGATTATACACAGCACATCGTCCATTGGAAGTCAGAAAGTTGAGTCAGCAAAATATCGCCTGAATGATTTAAACCCTGAAATATCTGTCGAGGCTGTTTCCGAAAGAATTACAGAAGCAAATGCTGATGAATTAATCAAAAACTGCGATATTGTCATCGATGGCAGCGACAATTTATCCACCCGTTATCTGGTGAATGATGTTTGTTTGAAATATAGCAAGCCTTTGATTTATTCGGCGATTTATCAATACGAAGCTCAGCTGACAGTGTTTGATTTCAGAATCCCCGACTCGCCTTGCCTGCGCTGTTTGTTTCCGCAAACCGAAGGTTTTGAACCGGAAAACTGCACTGATGTTGGTGTTTTGGGAGTGGTTCCCGGAATGGCTGGAATTATGCAAGCCACAGAATCGATAAAACTCATTACCGGCATTGGTGATGTTTTGCAAAACCAATTAATGATGATTGATTTACTGAGATTTGATTTTAGGAAGATTTCTTATCTGACATCAAAAGCCTGCAATAAACACTAGAAAACTTACAATTTATTATTGCTCAACCCATTAAGTCACCGTATTTATTGAGTATTCATAACTTCTTTTGCTAGAATCAGACATCAATATATATGTAAACTAGATAATTAGGTGTCAAATGAAAACTGTCTTATTAATTCTATTGTGTTTGATTGCTCTACAGTCTTCTGCAATTTCAATATCTGAAAATATTAATATTAGCGATAACGGAACCGGTGCTGCCTGTGAGTCTGAGGGGGTTTACATATCTTTTGGAGTTGGAAGTTTTGTTGATGATGGTGATGGTAATGACTATTACGCCCGAGCTGTCGTCGATGCGAGAGGAGTGGTAATGAGTTTTAATGAGTCCTCAATTGATGTAAATAGTTCGACAATTGCATTAGGAATTCCTCAGAGTTTGAGCGGAATAACAGCCCGTCCACTAACCTTTGTATTTTTTGATAAACTCACAACATCCACAACTCCCGGAGGTAGTAATTCGGGAAAATATAACTATGCTGTTAATAATTACCAGATAATTGTAGAACATGTTTTTGATCCGGTTGAAGTGGGAGTGGAATCTTGTGAAACGATATCAGAGTTATATTGTCACGATCCGTTGATTTATAAATCAGGTGTTGAAGCCTTAAGTTGTGGTGTAAATGATGATCCAATGGCAAATTTTACTTCACCTTTAGGTACAGTAAATTTGTGTATTCCACCAACAACCTTTGATTTATCGGGAAATGATTTTGAGGTGTGTAATACATCATGTTCTTTTGGGGGTACTGGCTGCGATCTACAATTGGACACCCAAGATTTAGTTAACTTTACTGAGAGCCAGTTGTGTGCCACTTATACTTATAGTGCTCCAAATGTAACCGTTAATAATAATTTTTTTGGAAATTGTGAACATAACATTGAAGGAGATTATTATATTGGAACTTTTTGGGAAGGAAGCTATAGTGCACCATTTTCATGGCTTTATACGATGCCTGATATGGTGATGAAATGGTTTAATGTTAATTATGTGTCTTCGGTGGGTCCAGGATGTAATTTTGCTTCAGCACTTAACAATGCTGTTGAATCTTATATAGCATCATTCATTCAAAATTACTATCAAAACCATTTTACCACGAATGAGAGTAATGTATTTTGTGAAATTGTGGAGTAGATTAATCAATTATTTATGCAGAACGACTAATAAATAATGTTTTCATTATCTGTTGTATTAATTTTATTTCTATCAGTTGCATTATTTATTCAATATTATCTTAATTTACCAAAAAATATTACTGTGTTGTTTCTGGCAGCACCTTTGGTGGGGACTTCGGCTCCGATAATGGTTTTTATTGGTTCGATTGTTTCGTTGGAGTTGTCACCGGATTCATCATTAGCGACCTTGCCTTTGGGTTTGATGGTGGCAGGAACGGCATTATCGACGATTCCTGCTGCATTGTTAGCCGGAAGAATAGGTCGGAGAAAAGCAACAATTACCGGGTTTGTATCTGTTTTTACAGGTTCTATTTTAGCTGCTTTTTCTATAGTTAAAGAGTCTTTTCTTTTGTTTTGTGTTTCTGCATTTTTGATTGGCGTGAGTCTCGCCTTTGCTCAGCAATTGCGTTTTGCAGCGATTGAAAGTGTGGAAGAGAAAGATATCAATAAGGCATTATCTGTTTTAATGTTCGGAGGAATATTTTCAGCTTTTCTTGGTCCTGAAGTGGCTGTTGTTGGGCAGAAAGCATTTGCTAATTCAATTGGCTTTGCAGGATCTTATCTGTTTTTAGCGTTGATGGTTTGTCTTTCAATAATTGTACTATTGAATTTCCGCGACACCCAAGTCAACAAACCTAAAGAAATTCAAATATCCAGACCTCTGTTACAAATTATCAGACAACCGATATTTTTAATTGCGATGTTGGCAGCAGCTTTGAGTTATGGCTTGATGAGTTTTATTATGACCTCAACACCGTTGAGTATGAACAAACTCTACGGTTATGATTTAACAGATACCAAACTGGTGATTCAGTCACACATTGCTGCCATGTATCTTCCATCACTGGTTACCAACTGGTTGAGCCGCAAAATTGGCATTCGTTACATTTTATTGATTGGCTCAATAATGTTTGCAGCAGTTGTATTGATTGCAACACAAGGACACTCTTTTTTACATTACTGGTGGGCTTTGGTGATTCTTGGAATCGCTTGGAATTTTCTCTTCTTTTCAGGTACATCACTGCTACACTTCAGCTACTTTCCGCATGAAAAACACAAAGTTCAGGCAGTTAATGATTTCAGTGTTTTCACTTTTCAGGGTTTTTCTTCACTGATGGCAGGCTGGGTGTTATTCCGCTACGGCTGGAGTGGAGTGATTTATGCATCTATTCCTTTTGTGATTATTATGTTTGCGTTGAGCTTTTATTATCTTGACCATTTCTCCAAGTTGAAAAATTCTAATAACCATAATTAGCCATAATTAAGTTCATAGATTCATTAAGTCTAAAAATTTGACCCGATTTTTTTATTTTTTCGATGGTTGATTTAAGTACAACTTGACGAGTTAAAAAATGAAAAAAATTATTTTCACTGTTCTATTATTTCAAATTGTTGGATTATCAGCAAAAAACATTATAGATAAAAAAGAGTTGCCTGAGTTTGTTCAGAAAGAGCTAAAGAAAACAGCGATACATCTATCAAACTATAAAAACCAAAATATGGTAAAAGGAGGTGGTTCAATTGCTTCGATTGGTGGTGATGTGAATTGTAACTATAATGTCAATTCAACAAGCATTCAAGATTTAATCAATAATGCATCAATCACAGAAATTCGTTTAGCGGATACAACCTCTTATTTTGAAGACTTATTCATAAGTGATAAAAGCATATCCATTCGCGGTGGATTTGCAAATTGTATGGATGCAAATAGCAATAACCAATCGAATACACAAACATTAATTACAGGTAGTGGAACAGCTCCTGTAATTAGTATCAGTGGATCGAGTGAAACTCACAACATTGTTTTGCAAAACCTAGGTCTTACCAATGGGCAAGGAGCGGAGTTTTTTCATGGTGGAGGAATTTCAACCTTAGGAGCAAGTGCCTCAATTACTGTCGATAATGTCAACATTTTTGGAAACTCAGGAACATCTGGAGGTGGAATTGCAATTAATAATGGTGATACTGATGTGGTTGTATTTAATTCTTTCATACAAAATAATATTGCAGAAAATGGTGGTGGAATTCATTGTTTAGGAACAGATGCATCCATCGCAATTTTGGGATCGTCCGGAGTTTTAAATAATTCAGCAACAGATGAAATTGGTCCCGATGCAACTGGTGGAGGAGGAATGTATCTCACCGAAGGTTGTGTGGTTTCTGTTTTTTCTGGTTCTAAGGATAATCCAAGTCAATACGGAATTAGTGGGAATACCTCTCAGTCAAATGGTGGAGGTGTGTTATTAACAAATGGTGCGAAATTAAATTTATATGGACAGGTTTTTTGTTATGGGAACAACTGCTACGGTGATGCTTCACAACCTGTAAATATCAGTAATAATAAGGTTTACGATAATACAGCATTTGATTTTTTTGGAAATGGCGGAGGAATTTATGCTTATGGATTTCAAAGTGATACTCAGGTTTATATGCAAGGAGTTTTGATAAATAATAACCATGCTGACCAACATGGAGGTGGTTTGATGTCAAATACCGCTGATATAGAGTTACAAATAGATAATGCTAGTTGTTGGGATCATATGAGATGTAATTTTTTTCAAGGAAATGAAGCTAAAAACTCTGAAGGTGATGATTCTTATGGAGGAGCACTCTATTTAAGTGGTTCAAATTCCATTATAAATAACACATTTTTTGAGGATAATAGAGCTGATTACGGCGTTGCAATATCTTTGCGCACAGGTATTACGAATATTTCAGGAAGTGTTTTGAATAATAATGGAAACTCAGGACAAAGTGGATTGAGCGATAATTATGTGGTTTCGTTTCAAGACTCCTCAGCAATTACAATGGAACATGTGACAATTACTGATAATAAAGCCGAAACTGGTGTGTTGGGTCGCATGGACTCATCGACGATGAGTCTGAATATCTACTCTTCTATAATTCATGATGTGAATTCCAGTTCGCTATTTGATGGTCCGACTGGTTTTATGAGTACCAATTTAGATTGTATAATCGCTCACGATTTGGCATTTTTGAATACCATGATTGCAACCAATGTTTTAAATGAAAATCCTCAATTTGTTAACTCTGCCCAAAGAGATTATCATTTAAATTCGATATTATCACCTGCAGTTGATTTTTGTGTCCTACATAATACATTGGGAGATACTAGAGATATAGACGGACAGCTCAGAGGTTGGGATGATAATCTAGTTGGAAATAATCAAGGAAATCCTTTGATGGTTTATGATGCAGGCGCGGATGAAACTTATGACAATGATATTATTTTTGCTAATGATTTTGAGCAAAAATAATACGATTGAGTGTTTCTGATAGCAGAAACACTCAATAATTGCTTACACTTTAAAAACAATATCCATGAATGAAACTAATTCCACAATGAAAATGGCTGAAGTTCGTAAAAACATTTATATTTCTGATTGGAGGTTGCTTTGTCCAGATATAAATAACGTCAGTTTTAACTACTGGATATTCATACTCGTATTCACCCACATTTTGTTTGGTATAAGCAACCAATGTACCTGTAATCGTCACCATTCTTTCGTTGAATGCATGAGGCTCAAGAAAGCCATCTTTACAAGCAAGAAAGCGGCTTGAGTTTTTTGGAATAATTCGAGTTGGTCTTAAATTCTGATTAGTCTCTGATGGAATAATCTCAAAACAAGTTTTATCTTTTTTGTTGACTGTTTGAGCAATATATCCGCTCCAACGAACATCCACATTGGTATCATGATTCAATTTGGATTGAGCAGGAGTGATGGTTGAAAAATCTCCTTGTAAAACTTTTGGTGTATAAGCACAAGAAGATAACAGAATTATAAATGTAACACTAATCAATTTCATACTTTTCATGTTGGAGTCCTCGAAATCATTTTCCGATATTATTATAAACAAAGATGAATATATGCTTAATAACAAGTATTCTTCTGCAACAAAATATGATGTTTTATTGTAACAAATATGACAAATGCAAAATTGAATTAGGTTATAATCGGTTGCAAATTCAAGCTGACGATCGATAAAGTATGATTAAATTATTTAGAAAAGCATTTGTTTTGTTTTTGATTCCATTTGCGGTTTCTGCTCAAACTGTGAAAATAGAAACAATTTTAGGTGATATTGTTGTACAACTTAGACCTGAGTGGGCTCCTGTCACGGTTGAGAATTTTATGAACTATGTTAATGATGGTGATTATAATAACTCGTATATTCATCGTTCGTATCCCAATTTTGTGATTCAAGGAGGAGGTTTTAATTTTATAGATGGGGTTGGGGGACAGGTTCCGACTGATTCTGCTATTATAAATGAATCAAGTGTTGAGCATAAAAACCTTAGAGGGACCATTTCTATGGCTAGGACTAGTAGTTATAATAGTGCTACAAGCCAATGGTTTATAAACGTAGTGGACAATCCTGCTTTAAATGGCGATGGAGTCGGCTATGCTGTTTTTGGAGAAGTAATCTCCGGAATGGATGTGGTTGATACAATTAATGATTTAGAATTTGGCACGATTTATCTTCCAACAAGTAGTGGAAATGTTTACGCTGAAGAAGTACCATACCTAAATTCAAAACCTGATGTGATGATAGAAAGTGAAGCAGTGATGGTTTCGAGCGTTTCAAGAATTGATGTGTTTAAAATTAACTCAGGTTTAAATGGTCTTTGGCATTATCATGAGACCAGTGGCTCTGGAATAATGCTTGAGGTCTTTCCGCAAATCAAGAAAGCATTTATGGCTTGGTTTACTTATGATACTCAATTACCAGATGAAAATACAGTTGCAAATGTCGGGGATGCCGGTCATCGTTGGTTAACAGGTATAGGTGATTTGGATTTAGAAAACAACTCTATCACTTTTGAGTTAACAAGCACCTCAGGTGGATTATTTGATAATCCTCAAGATACACAGAACTCAGAATTTGGCACTTATGGAACTCTAATTATTACCTTTAATAATTGTGGTGAGGCTCAAGTGAGTTACAATTTGATTGAACAAGAGTTATCAAATACTTTCCCAATTGAAAAAGTTGTGTCTGATAATATTCCTCTTTGTGAAGGTTTATATAATCAAATTTCCGAATAATATTTCATGAAAATAAATATCACTCCCGAGTATTTACGCAATTGCATTATTGGTGTAGATGCGCCTTTTTGTACGCCTTTTGGTCAGCGTATGATGCTGTATTGTGATTACACGGCATCCGGAAGGACGTTGAGTTTTATTGAAAAATATCTCATGCGTCTGCAAAGGCATTATGCCAATACTCATACAGAAGATGATATGACTGGCCGTTCAATGACGCATTTGTTGCATTCAGCAGAAAAAACCATAAAAAAATGTGTTAATGCCGATGAAAATTACCGAATTATTAATGTTGGAACCGGTGCAACAGGAGCAATCAATAAACTTCAACAAATATTAGGAACTTATCTTCCTCCGGCAACAAGAAAAAGCCTTAAAGAGAGTCTTGGTGTGGATTTTCATAAGACTCCAAATACTTTACCAATTGTTTTTGTTGGTCCTTACGAGCATCATTCCAATGAAATTTCATGGCGAGATGGTTTGTGTGAAATTGTAGAAGTCAGATTAGATGTTAATGGACATATTGACATGCAACATCTCGAACAATTATTACAAAAACCAGAGTACCAAAACAGAAAGAAGATTGGATCATTTTCTGCTGCTTCGAATGTGACAGGACTTATTTCTCCGGTTCATGAAATCGCTGCCTTATTGCATAAATATAATGCCTTGGCGGTTTTTGATTATGCGGCGAGTGCTCCTTATGTGAAAATTGATATGAATCCGAAGGATTCAACTGCAGAGCATAATACGTCTTTGGATGCTATTTTTATCTCGTCCCATAAATTTCTTGGTGGCCCGGGATCATCCGGTGTTTTGATATTTAACAAATCATTATACGATTCTTCCTTACCGCCAACTGTCAGTGGTGGCGGAACTGTCAGTTATGTTGCAGAACACCATCATGATTTTTTTGATGATATTGAAGAGCGTGAAAAAGCAGGGACTCCCGGAGTATTGCAAATATTACGAGCGGCTTTGTGTTTTAAAGTCAAAGATAAGATTGGTTGCAAGCAAATTTCAAATATTGAACATCAGTGGTTAGATAAAGCCTTTACCGCGTGGAAAGATAATGAATCGATTGAGATTTTAGGCGATTTGGATATTAACAATCGGGTTGGAATTGTTTCGTTTAATATTAAAACAAAAGCGGGAAAATATTTACATCCTAAATTTGTGACTGTTTTACTAAATGATTTATTTGGAATTCAGTCTCGCGCCGGTTGTTCTTGTGCAGGTCCTTATGGTCATAAATTGCTTCATATTGATGAGCAAACATCCGAACAATACAGAGAGTTAATCAATAAGGGTTTTCACGGGATTAAGCCGGGTTGGTGTCGAATTGGTTTCCACTATGTGATGGATGAAGCTGATGTTGACTACATTATCCAGGCCATTGAATTTATCGCTGAACAAGGCGAAAAATTTTTACCTTGGTATAATTTTTGTTTGAAACAGGCATGTTGGAAGCATATTGATGAAAAAGAGGATTGCCCGAAGTTAAAACTGGACGATGCATTTAATGAAGATATCATGGGTTCGAGTCCGGTGCCATCCGGATTGCGCAAGCAACTCTATTCTCAGTTTATTGCTGATGCGTATCAATGGGCTCAAAAGGGTCAAGAATTGCCCAAAAGACAAACCAATTATTTTGAGGAAGTGGCACACCTCAATCAATTCCTTGTATAGTTTTTAGAGTAATATAATATGGTCAAGTATGCTCATAAGCCATTTCTTGGTGCGTTTTGGATGGTTTTTGCAGGAATGTGTTTCGCACTGAATAACGCTGGGATAACCTATCTGACAAAGCATTTTAATCTTCATAATACCGTTATAGGTTTTTATCAATATTTCATTGCTTTTGTTTTTATGGTTCCATGGATATTAAGTACCGGACTGAAAAAATCATTAAAGACAGAACGAATTGGAATGCATGTTGTTCGGGTATTATTGTCTGTAATCGGTATTCAATTATGGATTTGGGGTTTATCGAGAGGAATTCCAATTTCTCAGGCAATTGCCTTGTTAATGACTTCGCCGATTTTTGTGACGATTGGCTCATCAGTTTTTCTTGGTGAACATGTCAGCCTATCCCGATGGTTTGCGACTCTGATAGGAATTATTGGATCATTGATAATTCTTGAACCTTGGGGTGAGAGCTTTCGAGTTGCCAGTTTGCTCCCTGTTGCAGCTGCTTTGTTTTGGGCAGGTTATTCTCTTATGGTCCGTCATTTGTCTCATACTGAAAGTACCGGCTCAATTGTTGTTTACTTATTAATTTTGATTGCTCCTTTCAATTTGTTTTTAGCCTTGCCGAATTTCCAGGTTCCGGGAAATGAAGCGTGGTATTACTTGACTGTAACCGGTTTGTTAATTGCTTTGGCTCAGTGGGCATTGGTGAAAGCTTACAGTAGTGCCGATGCTTCATTTATTCAGCCTTTTGATTTAGTGAAAATGCCATTGAATATTCTTGCTGGTTGGTATTTTTTCAGCGAAATGCTACCACCGAAACTCTGGATAGGCTCGGCGTTGTTATTTGGTGCGGCAATTTTTATTTTAAGCAAAGAAAAAAATTCAGGAAGCTGATTGTTTAAACAATTGAATCGTTCGGTTTTTAGCTGATTGATAATCGACAATCTCTTTTGGGTATTGGCATTTTTTTCTGGTTGAATCCGTAGGGTTGTGGATTTCTTTATTCGATAAATTCATTAATTCAGGGACATATCTTCTAATGAATGTTCCCGCAGAATCAAATTTCTGAGATTGCAAATAAGGATTGAATATTCTGAAATAGGGAACGGCATCACACCCTGTCGAAGCCGACCATTGCCAACCACCGTTGTTTGCAGCAAATTCACCATCAATCAGGTTTTCCATAAACCACTTTTCACCAACTCTCCAATCCTGAAATAGAATTTTGGTGAAAAATACAGCAACAATCATTCTCAGTCGATTATGCATCCATCCGGTTTCTTTGAGTTGCCTCATGGCAGCATCTATGATTGGAAAACCGGTTTCTCCATTTTGCCATTTCTCAATTAATTCCGGTCGATAGTCCCAATGAATATTTATTGTTCTATTAAAATTCTTGTTTTTACTAATATGCGGAAAGTGAATCATTAACTGCCTGTAAAAGTCTCTCCATGTCAATTCTCTGAGCCAAAAATCATGTCGCCAATCAGATTTTTTTAAATCATGACTCCTCTTTATTGCTGATAAACATTGTCTCGGACCCAACATTCCAAAACTGAGATAAGGCGAAAACATGGATGTACAATTCAGTGCCGGATAATCTCTATTTTGTTGATATCCCTCTAATTTCGATGAACAAAAGGTTTGTAATTTTTGATAAATATCAGATGATGAAACACTCCAGTTTGATAATTTTAAGTCAAACTTCTTATCAATTTCAAAAGGAATTGCATTTGTGATGGGTTTATGACTTTGACGGATTTTGTATTTGAGCCATTGTTTTGGATTCTCAATCATTGAAAGCCACTTTTTGTAATAGGGAGTGAAGACTTTATAAGGCTGATAATTTTGTGATAATACCGGTTGGCTAACAATTAAATCATAATCAAACGCATGGACTTCAATGGAATGTTTAGAGAGTGTGGAAATTACTTTTTTATCTCGTTGGTTTTCATCGAATGGAGTTTCTTTAAGAAAATAAATCTTGCGAACTTTATTTTTCATGCAGTAATTTAAAAGTAATTCCGGTATGTCTTTAAACATATCGCATGAAGTTTTCTCAAATCTTATTCCGATCGAACCAGATTCAACAGCTAATTGATTGACTCTACGTTTGCGAAATTCAATGCTTATATCTGATTCATTGTGCTTTTTCCATTGCTTTTCAGTAGCAATATACAGGATTTGTGTTTTGCAGGTATTATCCTCTAATGCTTTTGCTAGAGCAGGATGATCCTGAATGCGTAAATCACGGCGTAACCAAACCAAGTTCATGAACTATATCTCGTTTTGCAAACCAAGTTCAGAAGGATAGGGTTGTAAATAATATTGCGAATTCAAATATTCGGAACCAAACTGTTTGAAATAGTGTTTCAATAGTGTCAAAGGCGTTATTAAATTGACTTCACGTTTTCTATATTGCTCAATCACATTCAGAATATCGCTTTTGATATCGGAGCTAATGTGTTTCTTCAAATAACCAAATAAATGTTGCAGAACATTAATATGATTGCGTCGTTTAGGTGAAGTTTGAATGGCTCGCATAAATCGGCTGAGATATTCTGTTTTAACTTCTTCATAATTTTGGTTATGGCTATTGGCTAATAATTTACCTAGATATCGATATTCCTGTTGACTATGAGCCATCAGCATGTATTTGTATCTGCTGTGAAATTTAATGATATCTCCATATTTAACAGAATTGTGGACATTTTTCATATAGTTCGAGTAGGCATAGACACGCATTATAAAATTCTCTCGTAACGCTTTGTCATTGAGCCTTCCTTCTTCTTCAACAGGCAAAGCTGGGAAAGTTTTCATCAATAATTCTGTAAATAAGCCGTTGCGCATTGTTTGATGAGCATGTCCATTTTCCTGATAGACTTTGACCCTGAACATTCCGCAACTGGGAGATTTTTTCATCAGGATATAACCACACATATCATTGGTTTTCTCCAGATGTTTTTTTGATGATTCTATTAATTTACCTGATAAGTCATGATTTTCATGTCCTTTAATCACTAATTTGGGAGCTGTGGGATTACCATACAGTCTCATTGTCGGTCTTGGAGTTGAGAAACCGGCAGAAACTTCAGGACAGTATTTAATAAATTCAAAATACCGACTTAACACATTGGTGCAGTATTTTGATTGTGTATGACCGCCATTGAACCTGACTTCGTCGCCAAGTAAACAAGAACTAATTCCTACTTTAATTTGATTATTCGACATTTTAGTTATACAAAAATATTTGATGTACAGGTATTATATTGTACAATTACACAAAATGTACAATATAAAAATCAGATTGATATGATTAGTATTACAGAATTATCTGAAAAAACAGGCGTCAATAGCGTGACACTAAGAGCTTGGGAAAGACGTTATGGCTTATTAAAACCTCAAAGAACTCCAAAAGGGCATCGATTTTATACACATGCTGATGTTGATAAAGTCATCAAAATTCTAAATTTAATAGAGCAGGGAGTCAGCGTTAGCAAGGTAAAGCCACTGTTGGATTCTGGAGTTGAAACTGCTGAATTGAGTGAAAACTGGCAACAGCATATTGACAGGGTCTTTCTGGCTTCTGAGTCGTTTAATAAAAACCGCATTGATCAAATATACCGAGAAATTAGTAAGGAATATCCTTTTTCTGTGAGTGCATTTCAGTTTTTTAAAGTTATTCTTAATGAATTAATTACCCGAAAAGACACAGGATTTCGTTCTGATTTCATGCAAAATATAATTCTCGATAATTTGAAACGGTCGAATTATTCTTATCAGCAATCTCACTCTTCTGAATTTAAGACAGTCATCTTCCTAAACTCAATGCAATTAGAGGGAAACGCTCTATTGTTGTCACTCATTTTGAAGGAAATCAATCATGAAGTAGAAATTTTTAAAAACTGTACTTTTAATCAAATATTTGAATATATGCGATACAACCCTATTGATCATTTCGTCTATATTGACAATAAGATGCTGGATTCAAATCAGCTCAAAAAAGAACTAAAAGACAATGATCTTGCTCAAATTTTTCTAGTTGGTGCTCAATTGAAACTCAATCAAGAAATGTTCAATTTTTCTAATTTATTGACTGTAGTAGCCAATCCGTTAGAAGTTTTTTCAATTATTAAAGGAGATTAAAATGGACCATAAAACCCTTTGGAGCACTTTTGTATTTTTGTTTTTTAATTTTTTAGCCCTCTATTTAGGTGCTCTTTTTACTGATGCCGGAGTCAATTCAGATTGGTATCAAAATGCTCAAAAAGCTCCCTGGACACCGCCTGGTTGGATGTTTGGCGCTGCATGGAGTTTGATTATGGTTTGTTATGCCTTGTACATGGCAAAAGTTTGGAATACTATATCAAATAGAAAAGTATTGATTGGTTTATATGCCTTTCAATGGGTACTGAATGTGCTCTGGAATCCTTTGTTTTTTTATTATCATTGGGTTTGGAGTGCAGAAATAGTTTTAATATTTTTAACTATCTTATTGATTTATAAGCTAATAGTATTTTCAAAATATGTAAAAACAGCCGGAATATTTTTACTTCCTTATATATTCTGGCTGTTCATTGCAAATTCCTTAAATCTCTATTTTGCAATAAAGAATTAAGCTATATGTACTACTAAATCTCTAGTTTTGAAATATCGGCAATCGCTAAAAATATCTGATTCAGCTCAGATAATATGGCCAACCGATTCAAGCGTACTTCCTGATCATCACTATTAACCATAACATTCTCGAAGAACTTATCAACCGGTTCTGCCAGAGAGGTGAGAAAGTTAAATGCATCTTGGTAATTTTGTGACTCAACCTCTTGGTTATAACGACGTTTGATAGACTCAATCGCACCAAACAGGTTCTTTTCTTGCTCTTCACTCAGCAAACGAATCGTGACTTTTTCAGGAATAGAGTCGTCAGATTTTTTCAGAATATTGCTGATACGCTTATTGGCCTCAGCCAGTGCTTGAGAGGAAGAGTCCTCTTTAAATTGAGCACACGCAGCGATTCGTTTGCTGATATCTGCTAAGTTTGCCGGTTTTAATGATAGAACCGCATCAACCACATCGTGACTAAATCCTTGTTCTAGATAATTATTTTTTAATCTTTGTAAAACGAAATCTTCAACTTCTGCTTTGATAGAGTCAACATTCAGATTTTGTACCGGAACTTGCCGAACACAAAACTCAATTAAGTCAAAAACATTTAAATTGAGTTCACCTTGTTGGATGATTTTGATAATTCCCAAAGTGGCACGGCGCAAAGCAAATGGGTCTTTATTTCCTGAAGGCTTCTTACCAGCTGCAAAAATACCACAAAGTGTATCCATTTTATCAGCAATTGCTGTTGCCTGAGCGAGTGCAGTTGTTGGTATGGAATCATTTGAAAATGCCGGCTTATATTGTTGGCGGATAGCGGTGCAGACGTCCTCGTTTTCACCTTGGCTTTGTGCATAATAGGCTCCCATGATCCCTTGTAAATCAGGGAACTCACCAACCATGTCAGTGAGCAAATCACATTTTAAAAGAGTTGAAATCCTTGCAGCATCTTCTTGATTTAATTCAAGTTTCTCAGATAAATATTTGAGTATTGATGCAACTCGGTCAGATTTATCAGCCAGAGAACCCAATTGTGTTTCAAACGTCATTTTTTTCAACATTTCAAAACGACTTTCGAGTGGCTGTTTGCGATCTTGTTCCCAGAAAAATCCGGCATCCGCCAAACGAGGGCGAATCACTTTTTCAAATCCTTTGATCACTTGTGATATATCTTTAGACTCAATATTTGCCAAAGCTATGAAATTGGGCATTAATTGATTGTTATTATCAAACACCGGGAAATATTTCTGATGCTTTTGCATGGATGAAATTAGTGCTTCAGCCGGAACTTGCAAGAATGATTCTTCAAAACTACCGGCAACCGCAACCGGATATTCAACAATAGAAGCAACTTCTTGTAGCAAATCCTCATCAATTTTTGCAACACCGTTGAGGGATGTTGCTACCTTTTCAACTTGTTGACGAATGCTTTCTTTTCGGCTTTCCTGATCGACATAAACTCTGACACTTTCCAATTGAGAAACGTAAGAATCTGAAGAATCGATGGTGATAAAATCAGGAAAGTGAAAACGATGACCACGGGTTTGATTGGATGCCGTAATCGAGAACATTTCAAATGGAATCACTTCGCTGTTTTTCAACAAAACCATCCAGTGAACCGGTCTGATGAATGCAAATTCATTATTTCCCCAACGCATTGGTTTAGGAATTGGCATTTTGCCAATACTGTTTTTAATAAACTCAGGCAATAATTCTGTTATATTTTTACCTTTTTCTTTAATGTCATAAACCAGCCATTCGCCTTTATCTGTTTTTAATGTTTGTAAATCAGAGACTTCAACACCAACAGATTTAGCAAACCCGATTGCTGCCGGTTTTGGGTTGCCGTTTTCATCAAATGCCGCAATAACAGCCGGTCCTTTTCGCTGAATAACTTTATCTGCCTGCATTTCATCAATATCATCCAGAATAAAAGCGAGTCTTCGAGGCGAAGCAAACCAACGGCTTTTGGATAAATTGAAGCCAATTTCCGCTTTTTGAAGTTCTTCAATGACACCGTTGTATAAACTTTCAGCTAATGAATTGAGTGATTTTGGAGGAAGTTCTTCAGTTCCTAGTTCAAATAAAATCTGAGTCATTTATTTTTCCTCCTTTTGTGTGTCTTTGCATCCTGGAAATCCAAGTTCTTCACGAATGAGATAGTACATTTCAGCAATGGCTTTGGACATCGTTCGAACGCGTAAGATGTATTGTTGTCTTTCGGTCACGCTAATCGCTTTTCTGGCATCCAGTAAGTTGAAAATGTGAGAGGCTTTAAGAACTTTTTCATAAGCAACCAAAGGCAATTTGGCATCAATCATTTTAAAGCATTCGGACTCGCAATTACCAAAGTCTTGCAGACACATTTCCACGTTTGCATATTCAAAATTGTAGGTTGACTGTTCAAATTCATTTTGGTGAAACACATCTCCATAAGTAACGGTTCCGTTTGGAGTTTCTGCCCAAATTAAATCATAAATGCTTTCCTTTTCCTGCAAATACATTGCCAGTCGTTCCAAACCATAAGTGATTTCGCCCATAACCGGTTTGCATTCCAAACCGCCAACTTGTTGAAAATAGGTGAATTGTGTGACTTCCATGCCATTCAACCAGACTTCCCAACCGAGTCCCCAGGCACCAAGAGTGGGGGATTCCCAGTTGTCTTCCAGAAAGCGAATGTCATGCAACAATGTATCTATTCCCAGTTCTTTCAAAGATTCCAAATACAATTCCTGAATATTATCAGGAGATGGTTTTAACACCACTTGGAACTGATAATAATGCTGAAGTCTGTTTGGATTCTCACCATAACGCCCGTCTGTAGGACGTCTGCAAGGCTGAACATAAGCACTATTCCAGGGCTCAGGACCAATAGAGCGTAAAAATGTCGCCGGATGAAAGGTGCCGGCACCGACTTCCAAATCCAAAGGTTGTACAATTACACAACCATTTTTTGCCCAGAAATTTTGTAGTTTTAAGATAATCTCTTGAAACGTCAACATATAGAATTGTCCATTTAGCTGTAAATCACAAGGTTGTGAATTATACTCACTTTGATGGTTAAACTCCAACATGGCTGAATGCTAATTTATTTTTTCAGCCATGTTTTTGATTTCTGTCGGAATTGTATGATTATTCGATAATTTTTATCGTAGAAATCATCTCAGCCATTTGCTCTAGTTCAGTTTGCAAAGATTGTGATTGGAACTCAGGATAGGGAATCATCGTCAGATAAAACACCACACCGTCTTTTAAAAATCTGCTGAAAGCAATATTTTTTATGTTATCACCGTCTTTGTGAATCAGATAAGAAACTCTTTGTCCATTGGGATTGGCCACCATTCTGTTTTCCTTCATATCTGCCATGAGAAAATCTGACTCTGAAACGGGTTCTGAATCATCATTTTTCTCAAGCATGTATGTTGAGGTTGCATAGACGGATTTATTTTTTGTCAGAAGATAATCGCCGTATTGTGAGTTTGGGCTGATTGTCCAGTTTTCATTTAATTGTAAATCAACTGCAACCGTTCCTTTGTTTCCCGAGTCATAGAGTTTTGCATTGTATGTTTCGGCATTGGAGAAAGAGGTTATCGTTAGTAATAAAAGTAAAAAATATTTCATGCTTAATTCATCTTTTTGTTCAATTTAGTAATATACGCTAATTTTTTTTAATGGGTGACAATGTTAGAGAAATTCTTAACAATTTATTGAAAGCGGAAATAAAAAACCAATTTGCTTAATATCGCCCTGGCAAAAGTTTATAATAGCAAAATTCTAAAAATATTTTGTAAATGTCAGAATCGAATCAATTACCAAAACTCAGTAAAGTTATCGTTTATGGTTTGGGTGCTATGGGGCGGCCAATAGCCAGAAATTTATATGAACACGGACTATTACTCGGTGTTAAGAATCGTACAGAGGGAATTGCAACAGGGCTTGCAAATGAACTCAATCTGGAGGATTTTGAATCCGAAGAAGATATGTTTGCTCAAGCTGATTGTGTACTCACTTGTGTTTCTGCTGACGATGATTTGTTGCAAATAATTGATGAAATCAAACCCTATTTGCAGAAAGACTCAGTGGTTATTGATTGTTCAACAGTGAGTTCCTGGACGGCGAAACAAATTGCAGCAGATTTAGAAAAACAAGATGTTGGTTTTATGGATGCGCCGGTTTCCGGTGGTGTGGAAGGAGCGAAAAAAGGCACTCTTTCCGTTATGGTTGGAGCTAATTTGAAAACGTATAAACGAGCCAATGATTTGTTTCATTCCATTGGATCGCAAGTGACATATATGGGAAAAGTCGGGCAAGGTCAAGCGACAAAAGCAGTCAATCAGGTCTTGGTTGCGGGTGTGGCTCAAGCGGTTTGTGAAGCTCTTGCTTTTGCGGAAAAATGTAAATTACCAATTGAAAAAACTGTAGAGGTCCTTTCATCAGGTGCAGCGGGGAACTGGTTTCTGGATAAACGTGGCATCACCATGTGTAAGGACGAGTTTGATAAAGGTTTCAAATTGGCTTTACTCCACAAAGATTTGAAAATTGTACAGAAAACTTTATTAGATATGCAATCTGAATCACAAATAGTTGAAAAAGGTTTAGTTGAATACAAACAATTGATGGAGCAGGGCTTTGGCGATTTGGATATTTCAGCGCTGATTAAGCTCAAAAGAAAGCAACTGCATAACGAGGAAGACTCATGACTGAGACAACAAACTCACAAACACATTTCGGTTATAAAACCGTAGCGGTCGAAGAAAAAGAAAAACTCGTCGGAGAAGTTTTTACTTCCGTTGCTGCCAAATATGACATCATGAATGACTTCATGTCATTAGGCATTCACAGGCTTTGGAAACGTCATTTTGTTTTAACCAGTGGTGTTGAAGAAGGTGCACAAGTGCTGGATTTAGCCGGTGGAACCGGCGACATTGCCAAGTTACTTGCACCGAAAGTTACCGATAAAGTTCATATCATTGTTGGTGATATCAACCAAGGAATGCTGGATGTTGGCAAAGACAGACTCATCGATGCCGGGCTTTGGGGGCAGGTGACAACTCAACAAATGAATGCGGAGTCTTTACCTTTTGAAGAGGACACTTTTGATTTGGTGACAATTGCTTTCGGATTGAGAAATGTGACCAACCAACAAAATGCACTGGATGAAATGTATCGTGTTTTGAAACCGGGCGGAAAACTGATGATTCTGGAATTCACACGGGTCAATTTGAAGTTTCTCAGCAAAATCTATGATATTTATTCCTTTAAAATCTTACCAAAGATTGGCGAAATTGTAGCTAATGATCGCGATTCCTATCAATATCTCGCCGAATCAATTCGCAAACATCCCGATCAGGAAACATTAAAATCAATGATGGAACAATCCGGTTTTGAACTTTGTAAAGTTGAAAATCTCAGTGGCGGAATTGTTGCTATTCATACAGGTTATAAAACATGACAACTAAACAATTACAGCAAAATCAGGAAAATTGGTTCGAGAAATTTTTTCTGGATAACCTCAATACTGCCATTCGCAAAACTTTATCTTATGACTACGAAGCAGTAAAAAAACTTCAGGTTTATGAAGGAAAAATTGTAAAAGTTGAGTTGGACTCAACACCTTTTGAGTTTTTTTTAAGTATTCAAAAAGATGGTATTGCCCTTAGTAAATACTCGAACTCAGAAGCGGATACCACGATCAAGGGTTCGCCGTTGGCTATTTTTGCGATGAATATGGAACAAACCGTTAGCGGAATTAAAAATGTTGAAATATATGGTGATGCCAATGTCGGGCAGTTTTTGGCAAAGTGGTTAAAAACTGTCAAACCCGATTGGGAAGAGGCTTGGTGTGAACTGCTTGGTGATGGCATGGGTGTCAGGGTTTCAAAAACCATCAATAGTGTTTTGGATTTTGGTAAAAAGTTTCGGGAATCGCTCGTCACAAGCAGTAAGGAGTATCTGGTCGAAGAATCCCGAGATTTGATTTCTCCAACCGAAATGGAACAGTTTTTGGATGATGTTGATGATTTGAAATCTGATGTTGACAGACTGGAACAACAAATTAATCTTCTTAAATCAACTTTATGAATCTACTGCGTCTCACTAAAATTCTGCACACGTTTGCGGATTATCGGGTTAAGGATTTGTTGCCTGAAAACAAACGCAAAAAGCGAATTCATTTATTGAGATTGCTTTCGCCTTTCGCTTCAAAAGGGAAAAAGTGTCAAAGTAATCCTGAAAAACTTCGCAAAGCTCTTGAACATTTAGGTCCTATTTTTGTGAAATTCGGGCAAGTGTTGTCCACACGTCCGGATTTGATACCATTGGAAATTACCAAAGAATTATCCAAACTGCAAGATGATGTCGAACCTTTTGCATGGAATGAAGCTAAAGAGTTTATCGAACATCAAATGGATCAACCATTAGATGAAATTTTCAGCTCCATTGATGAAAAGCCATTAGCATCGGCTTCAGTGGCACAGGTTCATGCTGCTGAGTTGAAAGATGGCAGAGAAGTTGTTATCAAAGTTCTGCGCCCCGGAATCAGAAAACAAGTCAGAAAAGACCTCGAATTGATGCGATCAGTAGCGAAAATAGCACGAACTTTCTGGAATCCCGGAGTTCAGGTTGATCCACTTGAAATTGTTGCTGAGTTTGAGAGAACCATTTACGATGAGCTTGATTTGCAAAGAGAAGCTGCAAATGCTTCGGTGCTTCGTAAGAATTTTAGTGACTCGAATGATTTGTACATTCCTGAAATTTACTGGCAATATTGCAAGGAAAAAGTCATGGTCATGGAACGGATTTATGCGATTCCAATTGGTCATTTTGACAAATTAAAAGCTGCCAATATTAACCTCAAAGTATTATCAGAAAAAGGTTTAAGACTGTTTTATACACAGGTTTTCAGAGATAATTTCTTTCATGCAGATATGCACCCGGGAAATATTTTTGTCAATCCGGCAAATCCCCAAGATCCACAAATTATCGTGCTTGATTTTGGTATTTGTGGTTCTTTGCCAAAAGGTCATAAAAGGGATTTGGCGAATAATTTTATGGCATTTTTTAATCAGGATTATCGTCGAATTGCAGAGCTGCACATTGAAGCCGGTTGGGTTCCTGCTGATACGCGTGTGGATGAATTGGAATCTGCAACCAGAACCATTTGTGAGCCATATTTTTCTCGTCCTATCAGCGAGATTTCTTTTGGCGAAGTGATGCTGAAAACTTTCGAAATGGCAAGAAAATTTAATTTGGTGATTCAACCTGAATTTATTCTTTTGCAAAAAACTTTGTTAAATATTGAGGGGTTAGGGAGGCAACTTTATCCGGAACTCGATATCTGGAAAACCTCCAAGCCGGTTTTAGCATCAATTATGCGGAAACAATACGGCATGGATGGGGCTTTGGAAACTTTAAAAAATAATCTTCCACGCTGGCTCGAACAAACCAGTGAAATCCCAACTTTGGTTCATGAAATATTGAGTCAACAAGCAAGACCTTTGACAAAACTTCAGCAAATTGAAAAAGCGAAAGCGGATAAACTCAAAGCTAAACAACAAAATAAAAAAGTTTATGCAATTCTTGCTTCCGGTTTCGGAATAATTTCAGCATTATTGTATAGTTTAACGACAGATGGCACTCAATATTTTGGAATGTCGACTCCAACAATCCTGACATCGCTTTTGACAATTGGCTTTGTTTATAAAGCAATTAAGAATTGAATTGATTCCAATTTGGTTTTTAAAATCAATTAGTTACAATATTTGCGCTTTCGTTTGAGAGGCTGATTGTGGCAATGGCTCCGCTATTGAATTTGATAAAGTCTTTTTCAACACCATCACTAAAAATAACTCCTTGAGTTGGCATCAATGATTCAATGACCAGTTTATTTTTCTGATTGATAATTCCGGCTACAATATCCGCTTGAGTACGAATACTTTTGAATGGTTCCCGAACAGCGAATAACAATTCTTCATTGCTTAGTTTGGGTCGATAATGTTTTTGAGGAGCAATTATTTCATCTGAGTTCTTTAATTTTTTTTGTGGAACTTTGCGAGTTTTTAGCGGCTCACTCGGCTCGAAAGTATCTGAAATCCCGTAAGCCATGTTAAAAATAGAGCTTAACCATCCGGTTGAACCGGCAGCTGTTGAAATGATTAAACCACTTGATGATTGTTCTTCAGTTTTGCCGTTAAATGTGATTTTATATCTTGCTGAAATATGTGATGTCGGTCCAATAAACAAATCATTAAATGCTAGTAAACTCTGGCCATCATTGAGACTGGCTTGGGCGAATCGGACATTTCTCACGCTATATTTTTGTGACATGACTGAATCAACAGCCTGAATAAAATTGTCCGGATTGTAAGGAAGCAAAACACCATCATAACGCTGTTGGTCAGGGTTGACCGCAATCATGGGGATTCCTTTTGAATACTTGGCAGTATTGGCAACTAAACCGTCTTGACCGATAACAATGATTATGTTTTTTTGATCAAAAATGTATGAGGGAAGAAAAGAGCGGTCAATCGTTTTATGTTTGATAACTTTGGATAGTTGAGTTTGTAAACGATTGAGTGAAGTATAAAATATTTCATGCTCAAGCTCGTAGTCCTCATAAAAACCACCGAGGCTTTCGATATAAAACTTAGTTTGTGCTTTGGTATTAAATCGCTCTATTAAAGATTCCAGCCGGGTTTTGCTACGAACAATTATGGCATATTCTTTTGCTACAGGTTTCACTGTTGTTGAATATTATTCTTCAAAATCGAATCCAGTAAATCGGGACTAATATTCAAATTAGAAATTTTATCAGCATTTTGAGCTAACTCTCTGAAAGCCAAAGAAAGATTGAGTCTGGGGTCGTTATTATTTCCTAATGCAGTTATCACTTTCCAGTCCATCTCTTTATATGGTTTTAGAGTAGTTTCAAGCACATAACCTTCAGTTTCTGCTTGTTTTTTATCGTTTTCAGTTTTTTGCTTGAGAAGTGACTTGCGTTGTTCTTCTAATAATATATCGGTTTCCAAATTCATTTCTTTGAGCTTTCTTTGGTTCTGAGCTTCTAAAACATCAGTTTCCATTTTTTTCTCAGAAATTTGCTTTCTTTTTTCTTCAACAGCAATCTCAGTATTGAGTTCGGTTTCCTTGATTTTTCTTTCTTGCTCGACAGCAAAGTTTCTGCGTGTATAGATGGCTTCATCGGCTTCTTGTTGAAGCTGTTCTCTAGTTTCGGTTTCCAAAGCACGTTGCATTTCAGGGGTAGGGGTGACTGCCAATATATTTACACCCATGATTTCGACCCCTAGAGCTTGTGCTAAATTTCCTTCAGAAAAACCTTGTAAAATTGCATCTTCAATGATTTTTGCTGAACGAATGACATCTTTTAAGCTGGTATTATGAGCCAGACTGGAAGTCGCAGTTTGAGCCGAATTAATGATTCTTTGGCTGAGTTTTTCAATATCATTGACTTTATATTGACCATCATCTTTAACTGTAAAGTCGAGCACATCTGCTAATATTTCAGGTTGGGTAATTTTATAAGTTATTTGACCTTGAATACTAACAGTTTGATAGTCATGAGTGGATTCATTAAAAATAAACGGCAGACTGTTACTACCAATTGGAATTGCAACAATCGAACTACTTGGAGCATAATAAAAAAACGATAATCCACGACCTTTGGATTTTACCTTGCCTTTTTTATAATGAATGACATAAGACATGGAGTCAAATTTGATGTGTTTGATACCGAACATTTGTTATTTTCTCCCAAAAACCAGAAAGTTATTTTAACTTATCAGTATCTAAAATGAAAGCGCAGTTGTTTCGGAAACCAGACTTCAATGTTTTAAATACTTAAGTATGAGCTGGATTCAACAACGAAGTGCAACAAAATTTTTATCGAAGTTGAAAAGTAAGATGTGATGTGTTGCACTTGCAGTTGAACTTCCCAAAAAGAGATTGCAAATGTCACACTATTCACATCTTACTGAAGCAGAAAGATATCAGATATCAGCTCTGCTGAAAACTAATTGTAGCAAAACTGAAATAGCAAACATCCTAAATCGTCATAAAAGCACTGTAATTCGTGAAATTAAACGCAATACCGGACTTCGAGGATACAGACCCAAACAAGCCAATGAATTTGCGGTTAAACGAAAATCTGATAATGCCAATAAAATAACCGACTTTTGCTGGGCTTATGTCACTTACTTGTTAAAGAAGAAATTCTCCCCGAACAAATCAATGGTCGTTTAAAACTCGATGGTTGGGATGGTGTACCCAGCATCGAAAGAATCTATCAATTCATTTATGCTAACAAAGAGAACAAAGCCTCATTGCTTAAACACCTGAGATGCCAAAAACAAAGAAGAAAACGATACAACTCCGGTCAAACCAGACGTGGAAAGATAAGCAACCGCGTAGATATTGATAAACGCCCTATGGTTGCAAATAATCGTTCACGCCTTGGAGACTATGAAGGTGATACAATTATTGGCAGCAAGCACAGAGGAGCACTACTGACTCTTGTTGACAGAAAATCACTCGAAGTCAAAATCAAACCATTGAACCGAAAACTGGCAACCGATGTCAGTCAAGCCTGTATTGAAAAGCTAAAGGATGAAATCACACATACCCTGACTTTGGATAACGGTTTGGAATTCGCAAAACACGAAATGATTAGTGATACTATCGGAATAAACATCTATTTTGCCAAACCTTATCATTCCTGGGAGAGAGGCACGAATGAAAATACTAACGGTTTAATCAGACAGTATTTCCATAAAAACAAGACTCTTGATCAGTTATCAGAAAACGAAGTTCAGGTTGTTGAAGACGCTTTGAACAACAGACCCAGAAAAAAATTAGGCTTTTTAACTCCCCTTGAAGTAAAATCTAGAAACTGGAGTGTTGCACTTCGTTGTTGAATCCAGCTGATTTAATTATTTTTGAGACTTCAATTCAGCAACTTTATCTCTAAGAACTTCTTTAGTAATGTTTTCCGGAGATATTGGTTCGCCAACGTTTAGTCTGATTTTAGCTAAAAACTTTCTGGGTCGTCTTTTTAAAACACCTTTATCTTTTCTGGAAAACAGACTTCCCCATAAATTGCTGAGGGACATAGGAATCACATCTACAGGTGTTTCAGATATTATTTTCTCAATTCCATTCTTGAAAGGTTGAATGGTTCCATCTGAGGTCAATCCTCCTTCAGGGAAAATACCAACCAAATCACCTTCATCCAGAGCTTTTTTTACTTCAATGAAGGCTTTTTCATACATTTCAGGGTCTTCTTTATATCCGGCAATTGGAATTGCTTTCGCAGCTTTAAACAACCATTTGAGAACAGGAATATTATAAATTTTATAATACATAATAAAACGAACCGGTCGTCTGATATATCCACCGAGAATGAGTGGATCGATAAAACTGACATGATTACATGCCAGAACCGCTGCGCCATCATGAGGAATATTCTCTAAGCCTTTGGCACGGATTCGATAGAATATCGATACCAGGAACCAGACAATCAATCTCATTAAAAATTCCGGAACAACTGTAAAGATGTACAAAGCGACAATAATATTTAATAAAACAGTGACTTTGAAAAGTTGAGGGATAGTCCATTTCATTGCTACAAGAATAACCATAGCCATAACAGCTGCTAACACCATAAATAAAGCATTGATGATGTTATTTCCGGCTATCACTCTTGAGAGGTGTGACTGATCAGCTCTTTCTTGCACAAGGGCGTACAAAGGAACAATATATAAGCCACCGAACACTCCAATAAAACATAAATCAGCTAATATTCGTCCGCTCCCTTTTGAACTCCAGAATTGATTGATACTTTGTAACTCAGTAGACGCGATCCAGTTTTCCGCTGCAACGGCAATGTCATAACCAAAGATAGCCAATCCGAAAGCACCTATCGGAACCAGTCCTATTTCAACCCTTTTGCCTGATAGTTTTTCACATAAAAGAGAACCAAGACCGATACCCACAGAAAACATTGATAATAATAATGTGATTACATAATTATCGCCGCCTAATACTTTTGAACCAAAGTTTGGAATTTGCATAAGATAAACCGATCCGTAAAACCAAAACCACGAAATTGCCAAAATAGATAAAAACACAACACGATTCTGAGGAAGAAAACTGATGTTTCGATAAGTTTCAGTAAATATATTAAAATTCAATTTTATATCAGGTGATGATGCAGGGGTTTTGGGGATAAAACTCGCACTTAAATATCCGGCAACAGCTATACAAAGAATTGCTACAGTAATTGGCGTGATTGACTCCATTGCAATGAGAATTCCTCCAAGAATTGTACCAATTAAAATTGATAGGAAAGTAGATGATTCAATAAGGGCATTACCGCCAATTAACTCCTCTCTTTCAAGATGTTGAGGAAGATATCCATATTTGACCGGGCCAAAAAGAGATGACTGTGAACCCATCAAAAATAACACAAATATTAATAAATTGATGTTATCAATATAAAAACCAAACGCAGCAATCAGCATTATGATAATTTCAATAAATTTTACGATACGAATGAGTCTGGATTTTTCGAATTTGTCAGCAATTTGACCGGCGATAGCAGAAAACAAGAAAAAAGGCAGGATAAACAACCCTGCTGCTAAATTAACCAGCATGTCACTGTTTGCAGCTGCTTTATAAGCTATCATTATGACAAGTGCATTTTTAAAAACATTATCATTAAAAGCTCCAAAGAATTGAGTCAGAAAAAATGGAAAAAAACGCTTTTCTCTCAATAAACTAAATTGTGAATGCTCAGACATAAACGGTTCCTGCTAAATTTCAATATAGTTTAGCATTGATTTTGCAACTCATTTAGATAAATTTTAAAAGTGTTAACAATTGCTACGTTTGGTTTATCCAATTGACCTGAATTATTAAAATTGGTATTATCATAATTTTTACACAGGAGTAAATTTTATGGGTTTTTTCGATTTTATTGCAGATGCCGGCTCAAGATTATTTAAAGATGATGATCCGGAACCAGAAGTAACCAAACCGATTGCTGTTCATATTAAAGAAGCAGGAGTCATGACAGATTACTTGAAAGTTGATTTTAAAGCAGGTGCGGTCACTTTATCCGGTTATGTTCCGAATCAAGAGCAAAAGGAAAAAGCAGTATTAGTTGCAGGAAATGTGAAAGGTGTTTCTTCAGTTCAAGATAATTTGATTCTCGGTGAACCACCGGCTGATAAGGCGGAACAGGAAGCACAAGTTGCTAAAGCCAATGAAGAAGCAAAAAGTGAGCCTAGCTTTAAAACATATACTGTTAAAAGTGGCGACACATTAGGAAAAATTGCTCAGGAAATGTATGGAAAGGCTAGTTTATATCCAAAGATTTTTGAAGCAAATACTCCAATGCTGAAAGATCCGAATAAAATTTACGTTGGACAGGTGCTGAAAATTCCTGAATAAAGATTTCAGCTTTTCATAAATTTAAAACCGGGGTTCAGAGATGAGCTTCGGTTTTTTTATTGTATTCAGTTGTTATTCAAATCCATTCTCAAACAATGTATCTGTTAATACTCTGATGATACCTGTATTTCCGGTATTGATATGAGCATCACACTGATATGTAATCTCTTCAACAGTAGCAAATTTGTAGTAAAACTCCCAAGGTGCGCCGGTTGCACCGGTTTCAGTATTGAATCCATCGCCCTCACAAGTTTCAGAGCAAATCATACTGTTGTCAGTGGAGTGAATATTATGCTCACCTCCGGCATTACTGAACTTAACCACATCACCACGCTGAATAGAAATATCTGCCGGTATAAAATCATTCCCTACAGTAGCTTGAATATAATGAACATTGACTGAAGTTGGTTCTACGATGGTTACGGACCCCACCATTCCAAAAATTTCATGTGGTTCACACCGATAATTGACAACACCGATATTTCGAAATGTAACTTCTGCAACCCATGCAAGACTGGATGGATTGCCATTCCCTCCGCTTGCATCACAACCATTGGCACAACGAAAACTATTATCATGTGCCCAAACATTATGATTGCCACCGGTATTGATCCATCTAACAGTATCGCCAGCTTCTATGACTAAGGAACTCGGGCTGAAAACATTGCTTGAAACCAATACTTCATGTGTTTTACTATTGGCTGAAAACGTAATTATTATCAGAATTAATTTTAAAATAGTTTTCTTTAACATAAATTGTCATTGTTAATTCTATAGATATCAGATTATGTCATTAATAACAAAATTATCGTTAAGAAATTGTAAAACCATGATGAATAATCATTTATTTGAAAAGATTGTGTGAATTACTTCTCAGTCAGTATTCTAGTTTTTTATTAAATTATGCTAAAAAAATTGGAATCAACATGGGAATATTTAGAACGAAATTTTATCCGTTGTCTGAAAAAAACTTGCCGGAAAAGTCAGTAAGTCCGGAAAGTACTAAGCTATCAGTAAATAAAATCAAGGTCATTAAAGACCAATACAAATTTAACAAAAGGGTTAATTTCCCTTCGGGAACTATTACGACACCAAACATTATTCATCGAGTTTTAACCAAGATGGGTTATGGTGCTAATGATGAATCTGTGAGTCATATTCAGTCTCTACCCGGAGCAACAGATACAGATAAAATTTTTGCTTATATTGATGAGCAATTAGACCCAATGAGTATCGATGATAATGCTGCCGAATCACAACTCAATAATGGTTATGAAACGCTCAACAAAACTCGCATTCAGCTTTATCAAGATCACTATCGCCGTCCTGATGGAGTTGACATCCCTTGGGAGGTTCATGTTCGCCCGGGCAGAGAAACAAACTACGCCAGTTATATGCGAGCGACTCAAAGCAAAAGGCAATTGCTGGAAATTTTAGTGGATTTCTGGCACAACCATTTTAATGTTTACATGGACAGTGGTGGAGTGCAACCGATGTTTGTGCATTATGACAGAGAAGTCATTCGAGCCAATGCGTTGGGAAGTTTTCGACAAATGCTAGAAGATGTTACGACATCGACCTGTATGCTTGATTATCTTGGAAACGGGGTGAATGATAAAGATGCTCCCAATGAAAATTATGCACGTGAATTACTGGAACTACATACTCTGAGTGCCAAGAATTATTTTGGACATATGGCACCTGAGGATGTTCCTGTTGATGGACAGGGACGTAAAATTGGCTATGTTGAAGCTGATGTTCTGGAAATGGCACGAGTTCTCACTGGTTGGTCTTATAGCGGAGCGGACTGGTGGGATTATCAAAATGGTAATGTTTCAACTGGTGAGTTTTTATATCGCGATGAATGGCATGATAAAGACCCAAAAGTAATATTGGGGCAAACATTTAATTTTGATCAAAATAACCCATTATCTGATGTTCGTAGCGTTTTGGATATGCTTGCCGAACATCCGGCAACAGCAGAGTTTTTGGCTTCTAAATTATGTAAACGATTTATCAGTGATAATCCGCCACAGTTAATCATTGATGCGGTTGCAAATACTTTGCATCAAAACTGGCAAGCTCCGGATCAAATCAAACAGGCAATGGAAACTTTGCTGAAATCGAATGAATTTCTGAATACTTGGGGAGAGAAAATTAAGCGTCCATTTGAAAGAATTGCATCTTCTATGCGCCAAATTGGTGTGACTTTTGATTTTTCACCGAATCATGAATACTCGTCATGGATGTTTTGGAGCCTGGATACCACAGGACAAAATTTATTCTATTGGACTTCACCCAATGGTTATCCCGATACAAAAATGTCATGGCTAGGAGCTTCCAATACAATGGCGACATGGAGATTTATGCAATGGTTTACTCGCTTGCGTGATGACAATAATGGCGATATTCCTTTCAATGATATTTTGAATATTACAAATACAGCGATTCCGGAAAGCAATAACCATACAGCAAATAATCTGGTGAATTTCTGGTTCGAAAAAGCCTGTGGACATCCGCCGAGTGTAGAAGTGCAGGATAAATTGGCTCATTTCATGTCGTACAGCAATTATACTGAACCAGGTTGGGCTCCAACTGACAGGAATACTCCTATTGATTTATCAACAAACGATTGGCCTTCTTACAATCAGGAACGATTGTATGCAATGGTCTCATCAATTTTTTTAACATCCGAATTTTTGTACAGGTAGTCTTATGAAAAAAATAAACAGAAGAGAATTTTTAAGAAATTCGGGTTTAATTACACTCGCGGGTTTCGGGGGCATGAAACTTGGGTTTGCTAATTCAGTGGTAAACACAATTAAAGGAACAAACAATAACGGCAAAGATTTGTTGGTATATGTGTTTTTGAACGGAGGGATGGATGGTTTAAACTTTTTACCACCTCGTTCGGGAGTAAATTACACAGAATACAGCACTGTTCTTCGTCCTGGATTACATATTCCAAATACTGAATCACTCGCTTTAAATGGTAATTCTGAATTTGGTTTTCACCCATTGGCAACTGGCATGAGAGATCTTTACAATGCTAATAAAATGGCAGTAATTCATGCTACCGGATTGCAACAATCGAATCGGAGTCATTTTGTAGCTACGGCACTCATGGAATTGGGTGTTGAAGATCAAAATGCCTCACTTGGCAGTGGTTGGTTGACACGTTATTTCGATTCATCGTTGACTACTCCTGATAACGCTCTGATTCCATCAATCGTACCTTCATACAATATCACTGATGCTGTATTAGGTGACTTATCAGCATTGATTGTGGGTTCACCAACTGAGTTTGCTTTAGATATGGGACATTGGGCGTGGGAAGATGCCATGCAAGCAACTGTTTTTGATGTTTTTTCAAATCCGACAACGCTAGAACAAACTGTTTCTCATCAAACTTTGCTTGCTTCACAAGTGATTCAGGGAATTGATTGGAATAATTATGTCCCGGAAAATGCAGCGAGCTATCCGGCAGGATATTTTGGTCAACAATTAAAAACAATTGCTCAATTGTATAAAGAAAATGTCGATTTGGAAATTGCCTATGTGCCAACCGGTGGTTGGGATACACATATCGGGCAGGGCACCGGAACAACCGGTGAATTCGCAAATTTAGTGCAAGAGTTGTCTGATGGACTTTATGCACTTTATCAGGATTTATCAGCGAGTTATTCCGGTAAATTTACAATTATAGTTCAAAGTGAATTTGGTCGCAGAGCTTATGAAAATAACAGCAATGGTACCGATCATGGTTATGGCAACCCGATGTTTGTGATTGGTGATAATGTCAATCCCGGGTTTTTCGGACAGTTTCCGGGACTTCAAAGCAATCAACTCTATGAAGAGGAAGATGTGAATGTGACAACTGATTATCGGAATGTTGTCAGTGAAGTGTTAATTAAGCGAATGCAGAATCGGTTTTTAGGTTATATTTTCCCCGGTTATGATAGTTACTCTCCCTTGGGTATAGTCAATGGTACAGATTTGTCTCCTGTTTATAATTTTGACTATGACCCGATATTTGCCTCAGGATTTGATTAAATATTTGAGGTGATAAAAAAAGGCTGATAGTTTGGTTCTGTCAGCCTTTTCTTTTATGCAGTTTTACAAGTTTATATATTCCACACCTTGTTTAAAAACAATATCTACAGGGATATTCTGTAATCGGGATAAAGCATTTTCCAGTTCAGATGAAACTTTCCCTTGTTCATGAACCCACTTTTCAACTCCTTCATAGTCTCCGTTACCTTGTAAAGTTAGGATTTTATTTGAAAGTGATTGAATAGCTTGTGACATTTTTTCAGGATTAACTGAATAATATCCACTTTCTTCGTCAAAGTTAAAGGCTTGTTGTTCAGCGAAATAATTAAAACGCAACATATTAGCCACACCATGAGCCGAACTCGAACCAAATCGTACCGAACGGAAAATACCAGCCATAAATGTCACATAGTTATCCATCACTTCACCTTCGGTGATTTCACCCATTTCATAAAGTTTTTCAACCATATAAAGCCCTAAAATATCTGCTTTGCCTTCTTCCTGAGCTGAAGCATGCTGTTTCAAAGCAGTCCTGACCGTTCCTTTGCCGTTGATGGTGTTTTTAATTCCTAAGCCGTGAGCAACTTCATGAAACATGGTGTTGCCAAAAAACGCATCAAAAGTGATGTGCTTTCTTTGTTCAGGTGCAACTAGAACTTCAGAAATTGGAACCAAAATTTTATCAAACTTGGCTTTCATCGCATTTTTTAACTGCAATCTTCTTGAACCTTTAGCGAGTTGAACTTTTTCGTCATTTGGTAAGTTAATCGCAATGGTTTTACTTCCGGCATTGGAATGACCGGCATAATACAGCGCATCGTAGGCATTTAAGTCTGAATCAGTTCCCGGAGTTTCAGTTTTATAGGCTTCATCAACCGGCAAACCTTCTTGTAAAACAGGGAGCAATTTTGCAAATTTGCTGAGTTTTTCACTCCATGATTTGTCCTTAATCAATACATAGGCTTCGAAAGCAGTTTTGTAGTTGTAAAGCTGATCTTCATAGTTTTCAATAGGACCGACAACAAAATCAATATCATTGGATTTCATGTCCATCCACGCCATATCACTTTCAAAATACTGACTTGTCATTAATGCTGTTGCTCTGAGAGCCAGATAATCTTTAAACCCTTGGTCTTCAGCAAGTTCAGATGCTTTTATCAATAATTTTGACGCTTTGAACAATTGCTCTGAGTAAACGTCATGATATGGTTTTGAGACTAATTCACCCTTATCATTTCTTTCAACAATAGTGTATAAGCCCGATTTTTCTGGATCATTTGAGGATTCAAATTCTTCTTTAGTCATATCATGAGGATAAAAATTAGCACCAAGTGGTTTTTCACCATAGGATTTTATAAATGATTGATCGCCATTTAGTCGATCCCAAGGTCCGTAATTAATATCAGCTAAGCCTTTTAAGTTGCTATCATCAATTGAATTTAACAATTCATCTTTATTTCCATAAGATTGCAACCAGAACAGCTCATCCATAATTTGTGAAATTTCAATCAAAATCGGAATCATTTTTTTCTGATTATCATTTAGATGTGATAAATCTGAAGTCAATGTGAATTCCGCATAAATATCTTCCAATTGACTGACTTCTTGTGTTTTTTCTACTTTTTCAACAGCAGCAGGTTCGTTTACAGGCTCGACCACCTCTGGCTTTTGGTTTTCCACAGACTGTTTGCTTTCGCTAGTAGCGTTTTCTTTGCTACAAGAAAATAGTGCAGCGAATGTTAATAAAATTATTATTTTTTTCATTATGTATTCTCAATTTTAAATTTCTGAGGAGAACTCCTAAGGAGTTCTCCTATAG
Organism: Gammaproteobacteria bacterium; assembly: GCA_041395445.1. Classification (NCBI taxonomy): domain Bacteria; kingdom Pseudomonadati; phylum Pseudomonadota; class Gammaproteobacteria; species Gammaproteobacteria bacterium. Next base: position 48,279 of record JAWLAO010000001.1, read on the forward strand.
TTTTAGTTAAAAGTGATAAGAAACTCCTAAAAAGAAGCCGTCAACGGTTAAGTCACTTTTATAATCTTCAATATCAGGTAAGTCTAAATCAAGGCTTTTATAACCCAAATCTGCTCCAAAACCAAGTTTGCTTTCGTAACTCAAAGCAGCTTCAAAATCGGTGACTTTGGAGTTTTTGAAACTCAAAGCATTCAATTGGATTGAGGTTGAAAATCCTGTAAATGGTAAATCAAACTTTCCTTTTCCGTATAGCATTGGAATCCACTCATCAAATGAGGAATGTTCATCAATAAATCCTTCGGAGTAAAAATCATTGTAACCATCAAAATGTTTAGCTGTAATTCCTAAATCCAAATTAACCCAATTATCCAAAACTTCATAATAAAGCGTGAAATCGGTATGACTTAAATCTGTTTTTGCAAAAACATCAATGGTCTGACCGGGAGCGGAAGTCGCATTACTTAATGAAATAACATCACTCGTGTCAATATTGGTTTGTTTCAGTCCGATATTTGGCAAAAAAGGAACAGCATGTTCCACATTTACATACAGAATGTTTCCATTGGCTTTTGAATAATCAATATCCACATTCTCGTTCTGAGAAATGCCTGACTGAATATTTCCATTGATGCCATAGTTCCAATATTTTGCTCCTGCATAGAGACCGAAAATTGTATCCGCACTCACTGTAGTGGCGAGAACAAGTGCTAGTATTCCTAATTTGATTTTCATTTTTGTATTCCTGATTGGAAAAAATTGAGTTATTTTATCAATTAAAGTTAATGATAGCATAACCCTTTTGTTGCAAATCAGTTAATGCCGTAATTGCAGAGAGTGATACTTTGACAAAATCAAGAATTTCATCACGTTTATATTCTTTAAATTCAATGGATTGACCACAAACAATAATTTCTACACCATGCTTATGAAGTTGTGATAACAAAACTGAATTTGGGTTATTGATACCAAACTGTTTGTGATAGGCTTGATCAGATAAAATATCCTTTGCGGCCGAACCATGTATAACAAGTGCGGCTTGAATATTCTCACTTTTAACTCCGGCGTCATGATGCATATTCAGAAAACGAGCAACAGTGTTGATGCCTTTGTTGATTTTACTTTTATCATCATCAGAGGTATAAACATCAAAAACAGTTTTTAAAGTTTGAGGTGTCGGGTAAGTTGTATTTGCTACCGGTTTAAATGGTCCGTAGTTTTCAATCAGTTTTGATGGCTCATTTGCATAGCCGGAAGTAATTATTAGTGTTGCTAAGAATATAATTTTTTTCATAAGAGTTGACCTGTTTTAATGTTGTTTAGTAATTTCATAACCGTCTTCTTGTATAAGACGCTGAACTGAATGACTCAATAGAAAATCAAAAATTTCCTTTCCTTTTGGTGTGAGCATAATCATTGCTTGTTGCAATGAGTCATCTGAAAAAGTTTGGATACAGCCTTTGTCGTTTTTGGTAATCATAGAGTAGGGCACAAACCCTGCATTTGCAAGATTTTGATGAGTGTATAAATAGGCTTGTGCAGCATTAGAGGTGATGACTGTTTTTTGAGGCTGTATCTTGTTTTCTGTCAGAATTGTTTGAGCAAATTGACCATAAGGAGCTGTTTCAGGATTGGCAATTGCTAGTGAGTTAATATTGTTTAAAACGAACAAGCAATCACCACTATCATCAATAGAAGGAATCCATAAAGCCAGCTTTCCTGTCGCATAAACCTTTGGTTTATAAGATGATTTTAATTTTTCATAAATTATTTTTGTCTTTTCGATATCCGCAGAAAGAAATAAATCAATCGGAGCGCCATTGAGAATTTGATTCGCTAAAACACCCGATGATGCCGATGTGACATGAATTATTCTGTTTTGTGAATCTTTATAATCTTTAAGAATTTTTGAAAGTGTGGGTTCAAAATTACTGGCAACAGCTATTAGAATTTTATCTTCTTTTGGATTGCATGAGCTAATTATAAAAGCTAAGCCAATTACAAAGAAAACTCTCGTCAATTGAACAGCAATCACTTGAGATTTAATTAAGGATGAATCCAATCACGGCTTTTGTCACCATAAACCATGAAAAACGGATTGAGTAAGGATTCTTTGGTGTTGTATTTGAGAGCTTGATTGTCCAGAGTGACTACATGTCCTCCGGCTTGTTCAACAATACATTGAGCCGCTGCCGTATCCCATTCGGAAGTGAGTCCCAATCTTGGATAAAGATCGGCTTTTCCTTCAGCAACCAGACAAAATTTTAATGAACTTCCCATAGAGGTGAGTTCGTGAGTTCCTAAATCCTGTAAGTAGTTTTTCACATCATCTGACATGTGAGAGCGTGAACCAACCACAATAGGGATACTACGAGACGTTTTTTTAACATGAATTTGTTGCCGTTGATTATTTGACTTTTTAAATGCTCCATAACCAAGTGCAGCTGTATAAGAGACATCCTGTACCGGAACATATACCACTGAAACAACGGACTTTCCGTTCTCAATTAATGCAATATTGACTGTAAATTCACCATTTTTCTTAATGAATTCTTTAGTTCCGTCCAGAGGGTCAACCAGCCAGTATTTTTTCCATGATTGTCTTTCTGCAAAAGCAATATTTGCAGATTCTTCTGACAAAACCGGAATATCAGGTGTGAGTTCTTGTAATCCTTTGGCAATCACATTGTGAGATGCTAAGTCAGCTTTAGTCAGTGGTGAGTCATCCGACTTCATTTCAACTCCAAAATCAGCTGAGTTGTAAATTTCCAAAATGGCTTTTCCGGCTTCAATTGCCAGATTTTCAATACTGTTTAATAGATCAATCATTCTTAGTTATTTAATATTTCCAAAGCTTTGTCATAATTTGCTGGGTTTCCGGCCAGTATAGAAGTCGTTTCTAATCCAATGGGTTTGCCTTTTAAGTCGCTAATTTTTCCACCGGCTTCTTTGACTAAAAGGCTTAAAGCTGCAATATCGAGAATATTGACATCGGATTCGATAACCAGTTCCAGCTTTCCGGCTGCTAGCAAATGATAATGATAAAAATCGCCGTATCCACGGGTTTTATGACATAAAGACATGATTTGTCTGAGTTTTTCCCAATGAGTTTTGACTTTTGCCATGCTTCTAAGGTTTCCTGTGGAATAACAACTGTCTTCAGGCTTGCTAAAATCACTTACTTTCAGTGGAGTGTCGTCAATAAAAGCTCCTAAACCTTTTGCAGCCCATGCTGTTTCTGCAAACATCGGAGCGTGTGATAAACCCATGATAATTTCATCTTTATGCATCAAGGCAATTTGGGTGGAGAAAAAGTGATACTCACGCACAAAACTTTTTGTTCCATCAATGGGATCGACCAGCCATATAAATTCAGACTGGCTGTCTGATTGGCCGGTTTCTTCGCCGTAAAAGCCAAAATCAGGAAATTGATTCATTAAAACCTGTTTAATGACTTGTTCGCACTCCAAATCAGCTTGGGTGACCGGTGTCAAATCACTTTTTATTTTCACATCCGGTGAGCATTTGTAATAATGCTTCATGATTTGTTCTGCAGATTTGGCAGCTCTTTTGGCTGTTAATATACAGCTTTTTAGAAATTGTTCATCAATTTCAGTCATCTGTTGTCCTGCCGTAAACGTCTTCCAGTCTTTCGATGTCATCTTCACCGAAATAATCTCCGCATTGAACTTCAATCAAAGCGATATCAGTGTCTGTCGGGTTTTCCAGACGATGGAGTGTGTTTTTAGGAATATAAGTGGACTCATTGGCATTCAGGAGAAATTCCTCTTCACCATTCCTGACTTTTGCAGTACCGGATACCACAGTCCAATGCTCCGAACGCTTTTGATGACGTTGTAATGATAAGACTTGACCTGGTTTTACAACTAGGCGTTTCACTTTGCAATCATCCTCATCTTCCAATATGGTGTAACTTCCCCAAGGACGGTGAACCGTTTGATGAAAAATAGCCGCTTCGTGGTTTTTGGATTTCAAAAACTGCACCACGTCTTTCACACCTTGTGATTTATGTTTATGCGCAACCAATACCGCATCTTTGGTATCCACAATCATTAAATCATCGACGCCGACAGTTGCCACAATACGATCGCCGCTACGAATATAACAACCACGAGAATCAATTGTAATGGCTTTGCCTTCGACACGATTTCCGGAATCATCACTTTCCGCCAATTCAGCCATAGAGTTCCATGAACCTATATCATTCCAATCAAATTTACTGTTGATAACGGCTCGGTTTTTTGCTTTTTCCATCACTGCATAATCAATCGAAATATCGGGCATAGCTGCAAATGAGTCATTATCAAAATGTATGGCATCTTGCTGAAGATTTTTAGATTCAAAACATTTATTAACTGCTGATAAAACATTAGATGAAGTGGTTTCTAGCTCTTCCAATAATTGTTTGACGGTCAAGCAAAACATGCCTGAATTCCAGCTATAATTGCCTGACTCCAGATACTCTTGTGCTGTTTTTAAGTCGGGTTTTTCTTTAAACTCATCAATGATGGCGGCATCCATTCCATCAATGTTTTCAGCAGCTTTGATATATCCATAACCGGTTTCCGGAGCGGTCGGAGCAATTCCAAAAGTAGTAATATATCCTTTAGCCGCCAACTTCGCACTCTCAGAAACATCTTTCTTAAAGGATTCAACATCTTTAATCAAATGATCCGATGGCATGACCAACATGATGGCATCTTCTCCGTATCTTTGTTTGATTTCAAGAGCGGCGAGTGTAATTGCCGGAGCGGTATTTCGCCCCATTGGTTCAAGCATAAAAATTTGCTTGTCCATTTTATCTTTGGCGATATTATTGTATAAATCTCTACAGATAAAATAATAATCTCTGGAGGTGACCGTCATAACCGTTCCATCTTCTGAAACTTCCAGAGCGCGTTCAAATGTCAATTCAGCCAAGGTACGACCATTGGACAATTTCATGAATGGTTTTGGGTAAGCTCTTCGCGAAACCGGCCATAAACGAGTTCCGGCACCACCTGATAAAATAACAGGAATTAATTTCAAGACTCTCTCCTAATTTTTTGCATGCATAGTTGCAAAGACGTTTGCCAATTTGGCATTTTGATATTAAAGGTTTCAAATAATTTGTTACAGTCAAGAACCGAATACGATGGTCTTTGAGCCGGAGTCGGGTATTGACTGCTTGGAATGGCGTTAATTGATGGTTGTTGATCCAGTAAGCCCAATTCAAAAGCATCGGCAATAATTCTTCGGGCAAAACGATGCCAGCTGGTTTTTCCACTGGATGTGATATGATAAATTCCATCAACAGGGTTTAATAATGCCATAGCGACAGCTGTTGCGATTGATTCTGCCGAAGTTGGTGAACCAATCTGATCATCAACAATATGTAAAACATCCCTTTGCTTTGCCAAATTAATCATTGAGTGAACAAAATTATGGCCTCGATATGAAAATACCCAAGCAGTACGGAAAATCATAAACTGACAACCGGAGTCAATAATGGCTTGTTCTCCCTGAAGTTTTGTTTCTCCGTAAACTCCCAAAGGATTACACTCATCATCTTCCTTCCAGGGCTGTTTATTTTGACCGGAAAAAACATAATCAGTCGAAAAATGCACCACACGAGTGTCAGTAATCACTGCATATTTAGCAAAAATTTCGGGAGCAACAGCATTGATTTTGTAGGCAGTTTCTTTATCAGATTCAGCATTATCAACCGCTGTATAAGCCGCAGCATTACAAATTAAATCCGGTTGAATCGTATTGATTTTGTTCTCAATATCTTCAGTGTTACACAAATCCATAGCAATTGTCGGCATTCCTTCAACTTCTTTACCCAAACGTGTTGTTGGAATGACCTCTCCAATGTGCTGTAAAGTTCGCCACAATTCATAGCCAACTTGTCCATCTGCTCCTGTTAAAAGTATTTTCATAGCAAACTCATCAATAGTCCGGAAGTTTATTTGAATCTATAGTTTTTAAAGTGGGAGCGTTTTTGTCTTTCTCTGAAAGCAGAGGATTGTTCAAAGGCCAGTCAATGGCAATCTCCGGATCATTCCAAAGGAGTGAACAATCATATTGTGCATGATATATGTTCGTACACATGTAGGAAAAAACAGCAGAATCTGACAAAACACAGAAACCGTGAGCGAATCCTTCAGGAATATAAAACTGTCGGTTGTTTTTAGCCGAAAGAATTTCTCCATGCCATTGTCCGAATGTTGGAGAACCTTTACGAATATCGACGGCAACATCAAAAACTTCACCCTCAATAATCTGAACCAACTTACCCTGTGCATGCGGATTCTGAAAATGCAAACCTCTCAAAACACCTTTGGAGGATTTTGAAAGATTGGATTGAACAAATTTTGCATCCAAGCCGGCATCTTTATATCGCTGGTAGTTCCATGTTTCCATAAAAAAACCACGTTCATCACCAAATACTTTTGGCTCAAAGACCATAGCTCCGGGAAGTTTAGTTTCAATAGTCTTCATGAATATCAGCTACCAAACTGAGTAAGTATTTGCCATAACCGTTTTTCTTAATCGGTTGCGCCAGTTTTTCAACCTGATCAATATCAATCCAGCGTTTTCTGAATGCAATTTCCTCAGGACAGGCAATTTTAATTCCCTGACGCTTTTCGATCGTTGCTATAAAATTACTTGCATCCGTTAATGAGTCGTGAGTTCCTGTATCCAACCACGCGTATCCACGTCCCATCAATTCTACCATCAATTGGTTCTGTTGCAGATAAACTTTGTTGAGATCAGTGATTTCCAATTCGCCACGAGGAGATGGCTTGAGTGATTTTGCAATATCACAAGCCTGATTATCATAAAAATACAAACCGGTAACGGCATAATTGGATTGAGGTTTTTCAGGTTTTTCTTCCAATCCAATGACCTTGCCGCTGGAATCAAATTCTGCCACACCGTATCTTTCAGGGTCATGAACACGATAGCCAAAAACAGTAGCGCCGACTTCTCTGCAATGAGCCCTCGAAAGCAAGTCCATCATTCCTGAACCATGAAAAATATTATCTCCCAATATCAAACATGAAGGATCGTTTCCGACAAATTTTTCACCAATCAGATAGGCTTGTGCCAATCCACCGGGATCCGGTTGCACCGCATAAGTTAAATTGATTCCCCATTGCGAACCATCACCAAGCAATTTGACAAACAATTCCTGCTCATGAGGTGTGTTGATGATTAAAATATCCTTGATTCCGGCAAGCATCAGCGTTGTCAAAGGATAATAAATCATCGGTTTATCATAAATCGGCAACAACTGTTTACTGATTGAATGAGTCAGAGGGTACAGACGTGTACCTGAACCTCCGGCTAAAATAATACCTTTTCTATTCATAAATCTAGTTACCTAGTCTTTGACCTTGATATGAGCCATCCAGCACCCGATCACACCAAATTTTATTATCTAAATACCATTGGACAGTTTTTCTGATTCCGCTAAAGTTTCTTCCGGTTTCCAACCCAATTCATTCTGTAATTTTGACGAATCAATGGCATATCTTTGGTCATGTCCCGGCCGGTCTTTTACGAAAGTGATTAAGTCTCTGCGAGATTTGCCGGAATTGGGAGCAACTTCATCGAGAATATCACACAACGTATGAACAACTTGAATGTTTGTTTTTCTTCATTGCCGCCCACATTATAAACTTCGCCGATTTTGCCTTCTTTTTTCAAAACCGTTTCAATCGCTTTGCAATGATCAGTTACAAAGTTCTAACCAATCCGGGAATATTTTTACCATCACCATAAACAGGTAAAGGCTCAAAGTTGGAGAGCCTTGGTAATCATCAATGGAATTAACTTTTCCGAAACTGATAAGGACCATAATTGCTGGAACAATTTGTCGTCAAACCGGCAATCCGTATGTATGAAAATAAGCTCGAACCAAATGATCGGACGATGCTTGTGTGAAGCCGAATAAGGTGAATTTGGCGAGTAGGGTGTGGTTTCTGTAAATAAGCCTGTTTCTCCCAGTGAGCCATAAACTTCATCGGTAGAAACATGCAAAAACCTGAAATGATTGTCCGAATCTGCTGGGATTGATAATAATTCAAGGAATTCTTTAACAGGTTGAATGTTCCCAAGATATTCGTCTGAATAAAATCATCCGGAGCATCAATTGATCGATCGACATGGCTCTCAGCCGCAAAATTAACCACAGCATCGGGTTTGTATTTGTCGAATATTTCGCAACCAAATCATTATCTGTGATATCACTCCTTGATGAAAACATGGTTATCATTATTTTCGAGTTGCTTCAAGGTGTCCAGATTTCCCGCATAAGTCAATTTGTCCAAATTGATTACTCTTACATTGTTTTCGAGAACCTGACGAAGAACAAAATTCCCACCGATAAAGCCGGCTCCTCCGGTCACTAACCAAGTTTGTGTCATATTCACACTAATTTAAAAGGATTATATCATAATGCAAATATCATGAATGTTGCATGGTTGAAAAAAGCAAGAAATAATACATAATATCCTTTCAAACAATTAAGAATGCCTTTTTAGAGAAATTAAATATGCCTTTTGACGGAAAATATTTTTCCAAACAACTCCCGCAGAAGCTGGAATTTACCAAATGTTTAATGAATTTGGTAAAGTTATCTATGTGGGAAAGGCACTAAATTTAAAAAACCGGGTTTCCAGTTACTTCACGGGAAAAGCACGAGATTCTAAAACCATGGCTTTGGTTGAATCAATCGCAGATATCAGGTTTAGTATCACCTGAACGGAAGGCGAAGCTTCCGATTCTGGAAAACCAACTCATTACAGCACAAACCGAAATACAATATTTTACTCAAAAAGACGGTAAAAGTTATCCTTATATTTATTGCTCAGAAAACGAGGATGAGTTTCCCAGACTTGAATTTCCGCAGAGGAACTAAACAGGGCAAAGGTCGCTATTATGGACCTTCCCGAGTGCTCAAGCGGTTCGTCATACACTCAACCATTTACAAAAATTATTCAAAGTCAGACAATGTAATAATGCAAACTTGGCAGCAACCGTTCCAGACCTTGTTTACAATATCAGATTAACCGTTGTTCCGCACCGTGTGTGGGTTTTGTTTCTAGCGAAGATTATGAACATCAATTACATTTTACCAAAAAGAATTTTTACTAGGAAATTCTTTAAATGTTATCAATGAGTTAGTTGAAGAAATGCAAGTAAAATCGACTCATATGGAGTTTGAAAAAGCCGCTGAAATTCGTGATCAGATTAAGGAACTTAAAATCATCCAATCACAACAGGTTGTTGAAAGTTCCAACAGTATGAATCTGGATATTTTTAGCATTACCAGCGAGTTAGGAATATTTATTGTCACTATGTCGGCGGTTCGTGGTGGTTTGCTACTCGGCCACAAAAATTTCTTTCCAAAAACGCCAAAACAAGAAAGCACGGATGAAGTCTTACAGGCTTTTATTTCTCAGTATTATCAGGACAAGCCGATTCCCGGCACAATCGTAATCAATATCAAATTGTCCGAAAAAAAATGGTTGGAAACAGCTCTTTCACAAGTTTCGCAATCCAGTGTGCAAATTATTTCCACTCCTCGTGGTGATAAAAAGAAAATGCTGGAACTCAATATCACCAATATGAATAATGCCTTGGAATTGCATATTTCCAAGAAAGCCAACTGGCAACATAAATGGCAAATGTGGGTGAAACAGTTACAGCTCAAAAATCCACCAAACAGAGTCGAATGTTTTGATATTTCGCATGTTTTTGGTGAGCAAACCAGAGCTTCATGTGTTGTTTTTGACATGAATGGTGCCAAAAAAAACATGTACCGGAATTATAAAAATATCCGACATCACCAAAGGTGATGATTATGCAGCCATGGCACAGGTGATTGAAAAACGCTTGGAATCTCTGAATAAACACAAATACGATTATCCTGATGTTTTTTTAATTGACGGTGAAAATAAAGGAATCAAGCTCAAAAGATTCTAAATCAAAACAAAATTACCAATATTGAAATCATCGGCATTGCGAAGGATGAAAACCGCAAAGCAGGAGAGGAAAGACTATTTGTGCTTAGTCAAAACATTATAGTCAAGCCGGAATCCAATTCTTTGCTTTCCCACATGGTTCAGTATATTCGTGACGAAGCTCATCGCTTTGCAATCACAGGACACCGAAAAAGCATTAGCAAAATCTCGTAAAAAATCATTACTGGAAGGGATAGATGGTATCGGTGAAAAGCGTAGAAATTTGTTACTGCAACATTTTGGTGGTCTTCAAGGATTGAAAAAAGCCGGTGTGGATGAGATGGCTCAATTAAATGGAATTAGTCGTGAAATTGCACAACGATTATATGAACATTTACATTAGTTGATATATAATATTTCTGTTTAAAATATTCAGAATAATTCAGGGGATGTTATGACCAGAATCGCTTTTGTCGGACTTGGAAATATGGGCGGTCCGATGGCTGAAAACCTTATTAAAAACGGACATTCATTAACAGTTTACGACTTAAATCATGCCGCTGTGGAAAAACTGGTTGATTTAGGTGCGAAATCAGCTGATACCGCAAAATCCGCTATCACCAATGCACAAGTTGTTATTTCAATGCTACCAAACGGCTCAATTGTTAAATCACTTTATACCGGAAAAACCGGTTTGGTGAATCATTTGTCAAAAGATGTGCTGGTGATTGATAGTTCCACTATTGCTGCGGATGATGCCAGAACCGTTGCTCAGGCCTGTAAATCCAAAGGAATCAGCATGATTGATGCTCCGGTTTCCGGAGGAACTGCCGCAGCACAAGCAGGGACTCTGACGTTTATCTGTGGTGGTGAAAAAGAGGATTACGAAAAAGCGAAGCCAATTCTACAATGCATGGGTAAAAACATCTTCCACGCTGGAAGTTCAGGAGCAGGGCAGGTCGCCAAGATTTGTAATAATATGCTTTTAGCAATTCACATGATAGGAACTTCTGAAGCTCTGAATATGGGTGTTAAACAAGGTCTGAAAGCCGATGTTTTATCACAAATTATGAAAGCCAGTTCCGGTAATAATTGGTCACTTCAAGTTTATAATCCATTTCCGGATGTAATGCCGAATGTACCATCCAGCAATGATTATCAAGGCGGTTTTATGGTTAATCTAATGAGTAAAGACTTAGGCTTGGCTCAAGAACTTGCCAGTAACCACAGCCCGATTCCTTTAGGCTCAGCTGCTGCACAATTGTATGAATTGCATAAATACAACGGTGCAGGGATGAAGGATTTTTCCAGTATTTTACAAATGTTGCAGGATAAAAGTTAAATTTGTTTCTGTGATTTTTAGGAAATTACCTTTAACAGCAAATTAATACTAATGTAATAAAAGCAATGTACTATCTGATATGCAGAATAGATACATTGTTATGTTGACGAGTATATTTTTGAGCGACGGTAATATTGAAACAAGTGATTACAGAGAAAAACTATTTTTATTTGAGCAAAAGAAAAGATATCGAAAAAAAAAATAATTTCTCTACTTAAAGATTCAACTCTGAATACCAAATTAAAGTTGAACGATTAAAAGTTTTCTGTAATGAGTCTTTTGATTGATTATTTATACTCCACACTCACCAAATAGTAGGTTTTAATTCCACCGGGAGTCTGGACTTCAATTTCATCATCGACCTCTTTGCCAATCAGTGCTCTGGCAATAGGTGAAGAGATTGAAATTGACCGTGACGATGTCAGCCTCGACATCACCAACAATTTGATATTTAACGATATTTTCATCGTCATCTTCAAGTTCCACAGTCGCGCCGAAAACAACTTTATCGCCGACATTTAAAGAAGAAACATCTATAATTTGAGCATTGGAAATAGTCGCTTCCAGAAATTTAATCCGAGCTTCATTTAAGCCATGCTCTTCGCGTGCCGCATGATATTCGGCATTTTCTTTTAAATCACCGTGTGCACGGGCTTCTGCTACCGCTTCAATAATTCTTGGTCTTTCAACGGTTTTTAATCTTTTTAATTCTTCCGATAATTTCTCTGCACCCTTTGCAGTCAATGGAGCTCTGCTCATCTATTTTTCCTCAATTCAGTCCTGTTCACCAAATCATGCAATTCATCGAGTGAATAAATTTCTTTTATATTCAAATGCTTATACGCTTCCAATGTTGCTGCAGCTCCGTATATGGTTGTCGAATAATTAATTCGATGCTGCAAGGCTTCTCTGCGTATGGAATAAGAGTCCGAAATGGCTCTTGATCCTTCGGTTGTGTTGATGATGAAGTCTATTTCATCTGACTTAATTTTGTCAACAATATGAGGGCGGCCTTCGGCAACTTTATTCACTCTTTCGCAGTATAAACCATGTTTGCGCAGTAAATCACAAGTTCCGCCGGTTGCAACCAGTTCAAAGCCCATTTGTTGCAATTTTTCAGCTAAAGGGACAACTGATTTTTTATCGGCCTCTCTAACGCTGATAAATGCTGTTCCTTGCAGTGGCATGTGAGTAGCACTGGCTTGTTTGGCTCGTGCAACAGCCGCGCCAAATGTCGGACCAACGCCCATGACTTCACCTGTTGAACGCATTTCAGGTCCGAGAATCGGGTCAACCCCGGGAAATTTGAGGAAAGGAAAAACCGGCTCTTTGATTGAAAAGTGTTTAAGATTCAAACGCTCTTTCACCCCTTGTTGTTTTAAGCTGACTCCTGCCATGCATAATGCTGCAATTTTTGCTAAAGCCAAGCCGGATGCTTTTGAAACAAACGGAACTGTTCTTGAAGCTCTGGGATTAACTTCCAAAATATAAATATCACTTCCCTGAATAGCAAATTGAGTGTTCATCAAGCCGACAACCCCCAATTCTTTTGCCATGAGTCCAGCTTGTCGTCCAAGCTCTTCCTGAACCTCTTTGGATAACGAAAAAGGAGGAATACAGCAGGAAGAATCACCCGAATGCACACCGGCTTGCTCAATATGCTCCATAATTCCGCCAATCAAAATATCCTCACCATCACATATTAAGTCAACATCAACTTCAGTGGCATGATCAAGGAATCGATCCAATAAAACCGGTGAATCTTTGGAAACCTTAACGGCTTCATGCATGTAGTTATTCAATTCTTTGTCGTTGTGAACAATTTCCATGGCTCGACCACCAAGAACGAATGATGGCCTGACAACCAGCGGATAACCGACTTGTGAAGCCAAATTCAGTGCTTGTTCTACACTTTTGGCAATTTGATTCGGAGGTTGTTTTAATCCTAATTTATCTAACATGGCTTTAAACAACTCTCTGTCTTCCGCCATATCAATGCATTCCGGTTGTGAACCTATAATTGGTACACCGGATTGTTTTAATTCAGTCGCAAGATTTAGTGGGGTTTGCCCACCGTATTGCACAATCACGCCCATTGGTTTTTCCAGATGAACAATTTCCATCACATCTTCGTGCGTCAATGGTTCAAAAAACAAACGATTTGCGGTGTCATAGTCAGTTGAAACCGTTTCAGGATTACAGTTCACCATAATAGTTTCAAATCCGGCTTCTTTCAGCGATAAAGCCGCATGAACACAGCAATAATCAAACTCAATTCCTTGCCCAATTCGATTCGGACCGCCACCAAGAATCATAATTTTCTTATTATCAGTTGGCTCAGCTTCACAAAATTGCTCGTAAGTGGAATAAAAATAGGCGGTCGGAGAATCAAATTCAGCCGCGCAGGAATCCACACGCTTGTAAACCGGACGAATATTCATTCCATGTCTGATTTTTGTTAATTCAGATTCGGATATGCAAAGCAATTCGCTGATTTTAGAATCTGAAAAACCATATTGTTTCAATACTAAAAGTTGTTCTTTAGAGAGCTTATCAACAGGATAACCATTCAAGGCTTTTTCAATATTGATTAAATTTTCAATATGATTTAAAAACCAAGGGTCAATTTTAGAAATCTGGTAAACCTCTTCAATGCTATAACCCAAGCGGAAAGCATCGCCAACGTATAAAAGCCTGTCAGCAGTTGGTTCTCTCAGTTCTTTGTTTAAATCAAAACCTTCATCAATATCATCCTGATTGATAAGTGAACCCAAACCATTCAGGCCTGTTTCCATACCTCGAAGTGCTTTTTGCAAGGATTCGCTAAAATTGCGCCCAATAGCCATCACTTCACCGACAGATTTCATTTGTGTGGTCAAATGATCATCCGCATTGGCAAATTTCTCAAACGCGAAGCGAGGAATCTTTGTAACGACATAATCTATACTTGGCTCAAATGAAGCCGGAGTTGCACCACCGGTGATTTCATTTTGCAATTCATCCAAAGTGTAGCCAACAGCTAGTTTTGCTGCCACTTTGGCAATTGGAAAACCGGTTGCTTTCGATGCCAATGCTGAGGAACGTGAAACACGTGGATTCATCTCAATAACAATGACTCGACCATTTTCCGGGTTGACTGAGAATTGAACATTTGAACCGCCGGTATCCACACCTATTTTGCGTAAAACAGCCAAAGAGGCGTCTCTAAGCTCTTGATACTCCTTATCTGTCAGTGTTTGCGCCGGTGCAACAGTGATTGAATCACCGGTATGAACACCCATAGGGTCGAGGTTTTCTATCGAACAAACAATGATGCAATTGTCGTTTTTGTCACGGACAACCTCCATTTCAAATTCTTTCCAACCTAACAAAGACTCTTCAAGCAGAACCTCGGTCGTCGGTGATTGCAACAAACCATTTGCGGTAATTTCCTCAAATTCCTGAAGATTGTAGGCAATTCCACCGCCGCTGCCACCCATAGTGAACGAGGGGCGAATGATTACCGGATAGCCGATTTTTTTCTGTGCCTCTCTGGCTTCTTCGATATTATGAACCAAAAATGATAAAGGTGTTCCCAGTCCAATTTCAGTCATTGCTTCCTTGAACAATTCACGATCTTCCGCCATATCAATGGCTTCGCGAGTGGCTCCAATCATTTCCACATTGAATTTTTCCAAAACACCTTGTGAAACCAAATCCAACGAACAATTTAACGCTGTCTGACCACCCATTGTTGGGAGCAGAGCATCAGGACGCTCTTGCTCAATAATTTTAGCGACTGTTTTCCAGTTGATTGGCTCGATAAAAATTTTATCCGCCGTTTCCGGATCGGTCATTATCGTTGCCGGATTTGAATTTACCAAAATAACCCGATAGCCTTCATCGCGTAAAGCCTTACAGGCTTGTGTACCGGAATAATCGAATTCACAGGCTTGTCCAATCACAATCGGACCGGCTCCCAATACCAGAATGCTTTTAATGTCGGATCTTTTAGGCATTGGCATTCTCCTGCATTTTTTCTATGAACGGCATAAATATTTTCTTGGCATCATGGGGTCCGGGACTGGCTTCGGGATGTCCCTGGAAGCTGTAAGCAAAACAATCGGTTCGACGAATCGCCTGAACTGAGCCATCAAATAATGATTTGTGAGTGATTTGTAAGGTATCAGGAATATCATCTTCAGAAACTGCAAACCCATGATTTTGCGAGGTAATCATCACTTCCTTTGTTTGTAAATCCTGAACGGGATGATTAGCTCCATGATGCCCGAATTTCATCTTTTCAGTTTTTGCTCCGCTGGCTAATGCCAGAATCTGATGCCCCAGACAAATTCCAAATACTGGAATTTTTGTATTCAATAACGCTTTGACATTCTCTATGGCATAATCACAAGCTGCAGGGTCTCCCGGACCGTTTGATAAGAAAACTCCATCCGGTTTCATATCCAGAACAGTTTGAACATCGGTATCTGCTGAAACGACATGCAGTTCACAATTCAAGGAAGAAAGAATGCGTAAAATGTTATGTTTAACACCATAATCATAACAAACCACTTTAAATTTCCTGGTATTGGACTCAGCAAATTGATTGGAGGTTAAGTCGAATTCCCCCTGTTGCCATTGATAGGGTTTGTCACAAGTCACTTTGATTGCTAAATCCAGATTATTCAAACCCTCAAACTCTTTGGCTTTTTGTAAAGCTAACTTCTCATCAATATTTTGATTCATGATGCAACCATTAAGTGCACCTTTAGTGCGCAAAATTTTTGTCAGTTCACGAGTATCCAAATTGGCAATTGCCATGATTTTGTTTTTTTGTAAGTATTCCTCAAGTGACTCCTGCATTCTCCATGAACTCGCCAGTTTGGGTAAATCCTTAATAATCAATCCTTTGACATAAGTCTTATCCGATTCGTTATCAGCTGAATTACAACCGGTATTACCGATATGAGGATAGGTGAGGGTGACGATTTGTTCACAATAAGACGGATCAGATAAGATTTCCTGATAGCCGGTCATTGCTGTGTTAAAAACAACTTCACCAACAGAAAAACTAGTATCAATGTCTTGATAACCTATTGATATTCCATGAAATATTGTTCCATCTTCGAGAGCCAGAATGGCTTTTTTTTGCCCAGCGAAAAGCACAGAGTCTAAATTATCTACTTGCATAAGATCAGGAAAAAGAAATATTAAGCTGGGAGTGTATTCTAAACTAAACGTGGTTTTTAGTCTAAGTATTCTTGGATTATTTTAGTTGGTTTTAGAAATTATGGTTATAAGCTGTATTCCAGTTGATTTTTAATTCCGGAATACAGCAAAAGTCTCTTTCAAATTTAGTTCGACTTGATAAACTCTTCTAATAACTTTGAATTTTCAATACCCTCATCTGACGAAAAAGGCTGGAAGCTGATAAAACCGCTTGTTAAAGAAGCAACTGAGTAGGATTTTCCGCTTTTTAACGGTTTAAATGTGAGAACTGTAGAGTCATTTGCCAGCTTATTGGCTAATTCCAGACAGTATTCTTCAATTGTACCGTTAAAATATTCGGGGACAGTTTTTAGCCCCACTACGATATTTACACCGTTTGTTTGCTGTTTAACCAGTACTAATCTCATATTTTTGTTATCTTGTGGTGTCATATCATTATTTCCTGCAAATGTGTTAAATGTTAAAAGTACAAATATTAGAGCTAAGAATTCATTCATATTGTTCACTGTTTTGGTATTATGATTTATTACGAAAATTAGGTATTTTTTATGACATCGAAATTCAATCATTTGAAACCCGACTAATGATAACTTCGCCATTTTGTTCTTTTAATAACAATTTGGTTTTACCGAGATTGAGTTTGACCTGAGAATTTATTTCTAAATTTAGTTTTTTTGGCTGAATATTCAAATCAGGTGAGAACCATAACGTGTCTGGGTGATATAAAAAACGAGTTCCGTAATAAAAATAGTTGGTGAGATGTCTTGAAGTCAGTAAGTCAGGTCGATACTTTTTACCATCTTTATCTGCAATTTCAGGTCGCATAAACACAACAAGCGGTTCAACGGAAGCAAATTCGATGATGTATGGAGCATTGATAAACTGTTTTGTACCTTCATCAGTTCCAACGTAAGAACCGGATTTTGGCCATAGCTCCAAATAATTGTTTTCTTTAAAAAATTCATCAATCATTCGTCCATAAGCCGAGGGATTTGGTCTCGATGTTTTGGTAACCCAACGCCAATGTGTTTGGTATCCGGTTGTGGAAAACGGAGCAGAGGTTTGTTTGGTTTCTAAAAAGACTTTAGTATCAGCATCACACCAAGGCAGATCTCTGTCGGTATCTAACTGTTGTTGCCAGCCATTGACCGAACAAGCACCCAAGTACAGACACAATGCCAAAAATAAAATGACCATTATAATTGTTGTATTCATAATTCACTATTTAAAGACTTTCTAATAGTGAATTACGAATTTATAACAATATTTATGACATTGAATTCAAAATTATTGGTTATTCAAAGCCGTTTTTAAAGATCAAGTCAAAATCATAGCTGAATAAGGTTGGGTCATTTTCACCAGTTTCTGTCGGAACGTTATTACAATTTGGATCAGGGTCAATTCCGTGTTCCGATAAATCATAGATAATTTGGCCCATATCTTCTGCTTGAATCTCAATCTGAGATAAATAATTGCCCAAACCAAAGCCTTGATCTACAACATGGGTGATGTCAACAGTCATTCAGAACTGTGCCGTCGCCAGTCCGTTAAAAGTTGAACTCATCGCAGTAAACATATTGGTATCGGCACTGCCGTCATATCCCGGGTTTAAGCTAACGGTGCCACCATTAGCAACATGAAAAGGTGGAGTTATGTAAATAAATTATTTCAATATCAATAAGATATAAAGAGTTTTATTTATGTATAATCCTGATAAGATTTTTCTTCGGTTAAATCGGAACCGAGCAGGGCATTCACTTCTTTTTTAACGGTTGCACGTTTGTCATTTTGGAAATACACACTACGGGCAATCTGAATAAATTCATCGTCAAACTCTTTTTTCATTTCTTTCATGCGAATAGCATCTTCAATATTCCAAAGGTCTTGATTGACGTTTGTGAGTTGAGATTTTAAATCGTCAAGTTGTGAACTTGATTCAACATTTTCTTGCCATGTTTGAGTCAAAATATGGAGTTCATGATTGACATTCTTGAGTTTCTCAGCATCGCTAATATGCTTGGCTTTGATTTCCAAAATAGTAATTTTATCGAGTAATTCTCCAAAAGAGACCGGTGCTGAAACAATGTTCATATTATTTTCCGACTTAAAAATCCCGAATTATACTTAAATTTAGGGTAAATTTCTTTTGATATTATGCTTTCGCAGGTTAGACTTTGTTTTTTTCTATATTGTTAATGAATTCTTGATAGCTTCAAACTATAAAGTTTCTTTAAATAGAATTCTTCTCATTATCCTGTCTTTTGTATTTCTAACAAGCCCTGCAAATAGTCTTACACAATGGCAAAAGATAAAAGAGAAAGGATATTTAAGCTGGATTACTCGCCCCAGTCCGTTGACTTATTACAATTCATTGGATGGTATTATTGGATTGGAGCATGATATTCTCAAAGGTTTTTGTGAGGAAAATAATATCAATTTGATAACATTGTCAGCAAATTCCAACTATGAACTTTTCAAACGATATGATAGTGAGAATATAGACATAGTCGGTGGTCATTTGAGCTTGACCAAAGAAAGATTAACAAAATATAAAGCATCTGATGCTTATGATAAAACATCTGTTCATATCATCAGTTCATTAAGAAAACCCAAAATCAGAGGCTTGGAATATTTGCCGGAGTATCGCGGTGTGGTGCTTGAGAATTCGTCCTATGGTGCTGTTGCTACATCGTTGATAAAAAATCAACAGGCGAATATTGAACTGTATAATGGTGAAAGTATTTATGAACTTTTACAAGATGTCATGTATGGAAAAATAGATTACACACTGGCAGATATTGGCATTTACAATATTTTTAGAAGTTATGTCCCTAAATTAAGGTTAGGTCAAAAAGTATCTAATGAACAGAGTCTGGTTTTTTATAATAAAAATTTAAATGATGACTCTCTAATCGTAGAACTGAATAAGTATCTCAAAAAATACATCTTTCAGAACAAAGTCAATCGCTACAAGAAGTTTCTGCAACAAACTCTGCCCAAAAGCAAGCCGGCTGATACCGTTCAATTTATGAAAAACTATAACAAGCGGTGGCAAGAAGTCAAACCTCTTATTGATACCGTTGCTGAGAAATATGGCATCAATCCTATATTACTGGCCGCTATCAGTTATCAAGAGTCACACTGGAATGCCGATGCGGTGTCTCCGACATTGGTCAAAGGGTTGATGATGTTGACAAAAGCGGTTGCAGAGGAACAAGGGGTCAAAAATCGCTTTGACCCTTTCCAAAGTCTCGAAGGCGGTGTGAAACATTTCCTTAAAATGAAACAAACCATTCCTGAAAGAATTTCAGAACCGGACAAAACTTACTTTGCCTTGGCAGCATATAATATTGGTTATGGAAACCTAGAAAAAGCGAGAGTCATTACTCAAATGAATGGCAAAAACCCGGATATTTGGGAAGATGTCAAAGAACATTTACCAGAATTGAATGATATGGATGGATTTAATGTCGATGGTAAAACGGCGGTTAGATATGTTGAAAACATCCGTGTTTATCAAAAATTGTTACAATGGAAACAACAAATATAGAAATGTTTATTAACTATTTATTCAAGCTAGAATTAATGATAGAATCTTTTCAGTTTGACAGTGTTATAAAAAATGAGCTTTGAAATAGGACATGCTACACATACCGGAATTAAAAGAGATCACAATGAGGATACTTATGGTGTGGGTGAAAACATCTGGATGGTCGCTGATGGTATGGGAGGTCATGATCATGGTGAATTAGCCAGTGCAATGGCGCGTGATTCAATATTACATCATTATCAATCCGGAGAAAGCCTTAAGGATTGTATTATTCACTCTAATCAAACAATCATTGATAGCTCCTACGAAAGAGGTGGCGACTTGCCGATGGGAACAACGGTTGTTATTCTAACTGTTAGAGGTCATAAATTTTATGCGGCATGGGTGGGCGATAGTCGGATTTATAAGTTAAGAAACGGTAAATTATCCCCAGTATCAACTGATCACTCTTATGTTCAGGAATTGGTTGACCAAAAACTAATAACGGAACAACAAGCAAGAACGCATCCTCACCGCAATGTCGTCACACAGGCATTGGGTGTAACCGATAATTCAGAAATTCATATTTCTCTGGCGGAAGGAGATTTACTTTCAGGTGATAAATTTTTGCTATGCAGCGATGGATTAACAGAAGAAGTCGAGGATAGCATTATTGAGGAAATCATGTCTAAGCCGATACATCCTCAGGAAATTACCGATCATCTCATGGTTGCAGCCTTGAAAGGTGGCGGATCGGACAATATTACTGTTCTTGTAATTGAAAATAAAGATTAATCTGATTTTCTAATTTTTTGAATTTTATTCCAATCTGTTCTGGTGTTTACATTGTAAAATATTTCACTTTCTATTGAATGCTGGATTGACTTGGCATTAAGTTGTTTAAATAAATTTTGAATTGATAACTTGTCACTTTCTATTAATGATTTCATCTTTTGCCTGTTTTCAAGTGAGTTTTTGATTGTAAAAGGAAAGACTTGACCAGAAAAGTAGGAGATATCGTATTTTGCTGACATCTTCATCAATTCCAAGACCACATCAACCGTGAGTAGAGGCATGTCAACCGGAATAAAAAGTAAATAATCGGATTGAATTTCTTCCATACAAGTCAAAATGCCACCTAAAGGGCCTTTGTTTTTATATTTGTCGACAATACCGCTTTGACCACTAACTTGTATTTTATTGATACCTGATTTTTGAAGCAAATCTAAAGAATTTTGCAGAAATGTTTTTGAGTTGAATATCAATTCAGACTTATTTTCACCCATGCGAAGAGACTGTCCGCCGCAAAGAACTACACCACAATAATCAACGTTTATAGAATTTTTCATTACTGAAATATTATAAAAGTCAGGTACGATGTTTGGGAAGTATTTTAATTTGAATTATAATTTACCTGCTTATTTTTCTAATTTAAATTATGTCTCATAAACAATCTATGCCATTTAAACCATTGAATATTGTTATCCATACTGTGAGTGACACTCGCACCGAAGAAGATGATAAATCAGGTGCTGTTCTTAAGGAGCGACTTATACAATCTGGACATCGCTTGGTTGAAAAATTAATTACCAAGGATGATGTTTTTCATATTCGTAAAGTGGTGAGTGATTGGATTTTCAGAGATGATGTTGATGTGATACTTATCACCGGGGGAACCGGTTTCACTATTCGAGACAATACGCCTCAAGCTGTTGAACCTTTATTAATTAAAAAAGTGGACGGATTCGGTGAATTGTTTAGACAGATTTCTTATGGTGAAATCGGAACTTCAACGCTGCAGAGCAGAGCTTTGGCCGGAATTTCCAATGCCACTCTGGTGGTTTGTATGCCTGGTTCACCAAATGCTTGCAAAACCGTTTGGGATAAAATTCTTGTCGAACAACTCGATGCCAGTCACCGTCCGTGTAATTTTGTTGAGCATTTAGCAAAGAACTCAAGTAAATAATAAAACGTCCTGTCGCCCTGAACTCGTTTCAGGGTCAATCTAATTTTTTATAGAGTCAATATTAATATCTACATTTGTTTCTTGTCTGAGTGGAATTGTTTGCTCAGAAGACAATAAATCACCTTTCTGAGCCATAGCATTACCGCTAAAGCTGATTCTTGCACCAATGACCACCTCTTTGAATTCACTTAATTTTCGATTCGGTTGTAAATTTTGAGCATCACTCATTGAAATATTCATTGGGAAATCAGAAAGTTGTATCGTTTTCTTTATTACAGCAATTGGCATTGGCATACCTTGTGTTTCTTTGGTGTAAATGTAGAGTAGTGCTTCTTTTCCTTGTAACTGGGATTTCAACGACTCAGAAATATCAACCGTTGCAGTGATTAGAGTTTCATAAACAGGTTCTTCAATGAGCGGCATATCCAGTTTAGAACGAATGTCATTTAATTGCTCAGCAAGTTGCTTTTTCGCACCTTCATCACTGATCATTTCATACAAACCGGTCCATAACTCAAGTGTTTTTGCATAATCCTGCTTTTCGTAGAATGTCATACCATAAAGCCAGATTGCTTTTTGATTTTGTGGATTGAGTTCATAAGCTTTCGCTAAATACTGTTCGGGTTCTCCCAGAAAAGTTCCTTTGTTGTTTTTTAAAGCAATTGCTTCGGCGAGTTCTGTGAGAATCACTGATTCATTAGGAGCCAACTCATTGGCTTTACTATAAGCTGTGACTGCCTTATCATAATTTTTCATAGAAAACTGAGTTCGTGCCAACAGCATTTGACCATCAATATCATCCGGATTTTCTTTGAGCTTTTCTTCCAGTTGAGCAACAGCTTCTTCTAAACTCATTTGTGGTTGTTGTGAGTTTTGCTGGGCTATATTTGTAGTCATCGCCTGGGGTGTCCCACGTTGAGTGTAGAAGTAAATACTCAAAGGTAGTGCCAGTAATAAGATAACAGCAATAAGCTTGAAACTGTTGTTTTCTTCTTTTTGCAACACATGAGCCAGTTTTGTCTCATAGTCTTTTCGATCATCCGCTGATATAGATTTGTCTTTGATTTTTTTAATCAGATATTTTTGTGCTTGTAAAGAATCATTGGATGTGCCTTTATAGAACAACCAAAACAGGAAAATGCCAACAATTCCGATTCCGAAAAAAATCAAATAGGTTTGCAGAGTCATGATTTTTCCTCGGTTTTGCTGTTTTTACGAATGCTGATAATAAGCACAGAAGCGGCAATCAATAATACGATAAAAGGCATAACCCAAAGCATAATTGTATCCATGCGCATGGGCGGAGAGTAACGCACGAAATCTCCATATCTTTCAACCATATAATCGGTAATTTGTTGCTGATTTTGACCTTGTTTGACCATTTTAGCGACTTCATTGCGTAAATCTTTGGCTAATCCGGCATCAGAGTCTGCAATATTTTGATTTTGACAAACCAGACAACGTAACTCTTCTGTGAGTTGCTGATAATCGAGACGTTGTTGTTCGGTATCAAATTCGTGAATGTCAATTGCATTTGCGAACGCAGAAAAAAACAAAAAGATTAAGATAGGTTTTCTCATATTACTGATATTTTTTGATTAATGGCAAAATTTCATTTTGTATGTTTTGCGGGTTCAATTCACCTACAATTTTGTGTCTGATAATTCCATTCTTATCAATCAGGAATGTTTCAGGAGCTCCGTACACTCCGAAATCAATTCCAACCCGACCATCTTTATCAACCAAAATATCGGTGTAAGGGTTGCCAAATTGTTTGAGCCATTGTTTAGCGTTCGCTTCTTCGTCTTTATAATTCAAACCATAAACCGGAATGATTTTTTGTCGTGCAAACTCTGTAACCATCGGATGCTCAATTCGGCAATTCGGACACCAACTTGCCCAAACATTGAGCAAATACATTTGCCCTTTTAATGTATCGTTTGTAATCGTTTTGTCAGACAATAGTGCAGGAACTGAAAAATTTGGAACCGGTTTATCAATCAAAGCCGATGGCAAGAGTCGGGTGTTTTTCCCAAGCCCATTGTATAAAAGCACAATTAGACCAATAAAAATCACCAATGGAATCAATGCTTTAATGACAGTTCTATTCATGCTTTCAGGTAATTCTCAATATTTTGTTTCTGAACTTGCTTGGCATGCAATTTGTACTTGCGGTCAAATGCCGCCCAAAAACCACCAATCATCATTAGTAAACCGCCACCCCACATCCAGCGAATAAACGGTTTAACATAAACCCGAACAGCCCAACCGCCATTATCGTTGATTTGTTCGCCCAGTGAAATATACAAATCTCTGGTGAATCCAGGGTCAATCGCCGCTTCGGTCATTGGATTGCTTCGACGCAAATAAATGCGTTTTTGCGGATTCATATCTGCAACGTGTTCATTATTTTTAGTAACAACGAAATGTCCGACATCTGCCATATAGTTCTCGATTTGTTTTTGCTCCACACCTTTAAATTCAACGGAATAACCCTGAACCATTTGCACTTCATTGGGATACATCAAAGTGTCAATCTCGAAATCTGTATGTTCCGTCATGGAAACTCCAAAGAGATAAACAGCAAAGCCAAAGTGAGCAATATGCATTCCCCATAATCCCCGAGTTAACTTCCAACTGCTCTTCAGTGCAAACAGTATCGAAGTGAATACCCAAAAAGAGGCAAAAACACCTAAGGTGGCTTTAATATTTAATCCTTTAAAATACCAAACCGCAAGTAATGTCATAGAAACTGAAACCACAAAAGCAGGAATCAATTTCATAATGATTCGGATAAATTCATCTTTTCGCCAGCGATATAGAACACCCAAAGGCAACATCATCACTACCGGAATCATAAACATAAAAAACATTGAACCGAAATAGGGTGGTCCAACAGAAATCTTTTTATCAAATGCTTCAAAAATCAGCGGGAATAATGTTCCCATTAGAACCATAAAACAAACTGTTATGAATAAAATTGAGTTTATCAACAGCATCGTTTCTCTGGAACTGAGCTGAAACCCTCCGGCAGATTTAAGTTTATGCGCTCTTATTGCATAAAGAAACAACGAACCACCGGCATAAGCTGCAAGTAGTGCTAGGACGAAAACACCTCTCGTTGGATCACTTGCAAAGGCGTGAACAGAGGTTAATACACCTGAACGAACCAAAAAAGTACCTAGTACACTCAAACTGAATGCTATGATTGCCAATAATACCGTCCAACCACGGAAAGCATTGCGTTTTTCACTCACAGCCTGAACGTGAATCAAACCAACCGCTGCCAGCCAGGGTAAAAATGACGCATTTTCAACCGGATCCCAAAACCACCAGCCGCCCCAGCCGAGCTCATAATAAGCCCACCAACTTCCAAGGACAATTCCTAGAGTTAAGCATCCCCAGGCAATATTTGTCCACGGACGAGACCAGCGAATCCAGTTTTCATCAATTTTTCCACCCAATAATGCTGCAACTGATAATGCAAACGGAACTGATAAACCAACATATCCCATGTATAAAATTGGCGGATGAATAATCAAACCAATATCCTGTAAAAGCGGATTCAAATCATTGCCATCCATCGGTGCGGGAAATGTCCTTAAGAAAGGATTGGAAGTGATATAAACAAATGCTGCGAATCCCAAAGAAATAACACCCAGAATAGCTAAAACTCTGGCAATTTGTTTCAGAGACAAAGATTTTGAGAACAATGCAACCATGGCAGTCCATAATGCCTGAATTGTCACCCAAAGCAACATGGAACCCTCATGAGCTCCCCAGGTTGCAGAAATTCGGTAACGAACCGGTAAAATCAGGTTTGAATTTCGCCAGACATAAGCCACAGAAAAATCCTGAATCACGAATAATGTCACCAGAATTAAAAATGAAGTCAATGTGAAAATCAGTTGCAAATACGCCAATGGACGTGCTGTTTTCATCAACTGTGAGTTATTTGTATAAAATCCCCAAATCGGTAATATTGTCAGCAATAAGGAAACAACCAGTGCAAAGGCGAGGGTGAATTGTCCAATTTCAGCAAGCATTGTTAATCCTTTCCTTTGTAATCCGGGCTTTCTTTGGCTTTTTTCAGCGAGTCAGCAACTTCAGGAGGCATATAGTTTTCGTCATGTTTTGCTAATATCTCTTCCGCATGGAAAACATTATTTTTATCCAGATTGCCAATGGCTACGACACCTTGATCATCTCTGAATAAATCAGGTAAAAGACCTGTGTATTTGATTGCGATGTCTTTGGCATAATCAGTCACTACAAAATCCACATCCAGAGATGTTGTTGACTTGACAATACTGCCTTTTTTCACCATTCCGCCAATACGGAAATTCCGACCTTCTTTTGGATAATCGCCATTATGAACTTCTGTTGGGGACTTATAGAGCAGAATGTTTTCTTTGAATGCGGTTAATATCAGTGCGGTGGCAATGGCTACGCCCAAAAGTATCACTGAAAGAGCTAACAGGCGTTTTTTTCGTGTTGGAGTCATTTTTACCTCAAAATTTGGACTGGATATTATATCTTGTCAGAGCAATTTATGCATTTGAAAAAAGTAGATAAATGAGTGAATTTATTTTTTATCGCAGTATAATCCTTTGAGTCCGAGTAAGTTTGATACCGAAGTGTTATTTTCCATGAAAACTGTACTTACAAAAATGTACAGGAGTATCAAAATTATGACTGACTTTAATATTTTAAATTTCATTCAATGAACCAATAGATTATATTAGTTGATGCTAATATAATGCTTTATTTAATTATTTCAACAGAAAATAGAATTATGAATGCATTAACACCCTTTCATCTGGCAATTCCGGTTAATGACTTAAAGAAATCTCGTGAGTTTTATGGTGAAATTTTAGGCTGTGAAGAAGGCCGAAGTAGTGATATCTGGATTGATTTCAATTTTTACGGTCATCAGTTGGTTTGCCATCTAACTGAAAACAACAATGATGAAAAGCATCATAATCCGGTTGACGGTAAAAGTGTCCCTGTTCCGCATTTCGGAATTGTTATGGAAATGCAACAATGGAAACAACTCAGAGATAAGCTGGAAAGCCACAATCTGGACTTTGTTATTGAACCTTATATTCGCTTTGAAGGACAAGTTGGTGAACAAGCGACCATGTTTTTATACGATTTTTGTGGAAATGCGTTAGAATTCAAAGCATTCGCAAATATTGAAGAAGAGTTATTTAAGAAATAAATTGAAATACTTATGCAAAAATATCCGTTAACCCGAAAAAGAAGGCTCAGATACACCCAATCAATCAGAGATTTAGTCGCTGAAAATACATTGAATTCATCAGATTTAATCTGGCCGGTGTTTGTGCTTGAAGGCGAAAATCGTAGAGAATCCATAAAATCCATGCCCGGCGTTTATCGTTTATCGCAAGATTTGTTGGTTGAAAAACTCACAAAATTATATTCAATGGGTTTGAAAGCCGTGGCGTTGTTTCCGGTAGTGACCGCCGAAAAGAAATCGGAACTGGCAGAAGAGGCTTATAACTCTGACGGCTTGGTGCAACGAACCATTCGCAAAATTAAATCGGCACTGCCTGATATTTTAGTGATTTCTGATATTGCGCTCGATCCGTTTACAATTCATGGGCAAGATGGATTGATTGATGAAAGCGGCTATGTTTTGAATGATGAAACGGTCGAAGTTCTTTGTAAACAAGCGGTTTCACATGCCAGAGCCGGTGTGGATATTGTCGCTCCGTCAGATATGATGGACGGACGGATTCTGAAAGTTCGTGAAGCGTTGGAATCCTATGGTTATATCAACACTTCGATTCTGGCTTATTCGGCAAAGTATGCCAGTTGTTTTTACGGACCATTTCGCGATGCAGTCGGTTCTGCCGGAAATCTGGGAAAAAGCACCAAGGAAAACTATCAGATGAATCCCGCCAATGGCAAAGAAGCGTTGGATGAAATCGCTATGGATATTGATGAAGGAGCAGATATGGTGATGGTTAAACCCGGATTGCCTTATCTTGATATCATTAAATCGGCATCAGAAACATTTAACACACCGGTTTTTGCCTATCAGGTGAGTGGCGAGTATGCGATGCTGCAAAGTGCGATAGATAATGGTTTTTTAGACGAGAAAAAAGCGATTCTTGAAAGTTTGCTTTGTTTTAAAAGAGCAGGGTGCGATGCGATTCTAACTTATTATGCCGATCGGGTTTTAGAATATCTCAATGAGTAAAACCTACAAATTAGCTTTATTCGGTAATCCGGTGAGTCATAGCTTGTCGCCAAAGATTCACCAGAATTTTGCTGAACAATTTGGTTTGAAAATTCAATATGATTTAATAAAAGTAGAATCAGAAAATTTGCATCAAGCGGTCATTGATTTCTTCAAAAATGGTGGACATGGTGCCAATGTGACACTTCCGCATAAACAACAAGTTATTGAATCTATTGGTGATATTTCAGAAACTGCTAAGCAGGCACAAGCTGTCAATACACTATATTTGAATGACGAAAGACAAATTTGTGGAGAAAATACCGACGGAATCGGCTTTATCAATGATTTATTCAACCGCTGTCACTTTGACTGTAACGGTAAGAGTATTTTGATTCTGGGAGCCGGAGGAGCTGCACAAGGAATTGTTCCTGAAATCATGAAAAACCAGCCAAAATCATTAGTTATTGCCAACAGAAGTATCGAAAAAGCCGCAAAAATAGCTGTTTACAACAATTCTAAATCTATGACCTTTGATGAACTCAATCACTTCGATCAATCCTTCGACCTTATCATCCACGCCAGTTCACTCGGCCATAAAGGACAAACTCTCAAGTTCAAACAACATCATTACCACTCAAAAACTCTAGGCTACGACCTCAGCTACGGCAAAGCCGCCAAACCCTTTCTGGACTTTTGTGATTCAATGAAAATTCAAGCCTATGACGGACTTGGAATGCTTATCGAACAAGCCGCAGTTGCTTTTGAGATTTGGTTTGGAAAAAAACCGGAAACTAAAAAAGTCTTGTTTTAATCTCAATTCTCAATATATTCTGATAATGTTGTAAAAATCTCTTCAATCTTTGAAAAATATGCCTCGTGTAAAACATCTCCTTTTTTAGATTTGGGATTTGCCAAGAAAAGTTTAAACTCTCCATTTAGAAGGCTTTTTCCAGAAATTTTCAAGGAAAAATTAGTCGTAGTTTCTTTTGACTTCTGAATTTTCGATTCTTTACAAGTAGTCATAATAAGTTTGTAATTATCGTATATTTCAATTTTTTCAATATCTTTAAACTCGACAACTGATTCCGTGATTTTTTGTTGTTTGTCAGTATCAAACAGTATTGCTTTCTTTGAATTTTTATCTAAATAGATAGCTTTAGTACCCATATAATCAACTATTTTGTTGGATATATCGAACTCTGGAATTAATTTAACTAATTTATCAAACTTTTCATTACTTTGTTTTTCTGAAATTAGTGCAAATAATATAATGAGTCCCAATACCCCAAATATTATACCAATAATAATTGGAAACAAACTTAGGCCTTTGTTCTCATCTTCTGTCATGTAGTATCCATACACAAATGTCCCTTTGGTTCCAGTTCTCTTAACGCTACAATCAAAAAATAAACCAGTTGATGTAAATCCAGACACCTGATCAGGTTTATCAGTTGTTATTTTCATTTTTGATGAATGAGTTTGCATTTTAATTGTTTGAACACATTGTTGAATTGTAAAGAATTCACCACCATATGTTTCAGCATGGAGTGAAAAGGTTAACAGCAATACCAACACCATCTGTAGGAACTTAAATATTTTCATAGATTTCATATTTGTAAATTTCTTTTTATTTCAGAGGGTTAAATTTCCTCACATCCAGTTTTTTCTGTTGAGAAATATCGGTTAACGGCTCACAAGCTTTCATACTTTCAAGGCTTCTGACGGCGAGTTGTTGGTAAAGTGCCGTGCCTTCACTTTTCCATTGGATTTCTTTGTCGGTGACCTGGCGTTTGATTTCAGCGGGAATTCCGGCGATGATGGAGCGGGCAGGGGCTTTGAAGTTGGGTTTGATGTAGCTGAGGGCAGCTATCATGCACTCATCACCAATTTCGGCATTATCCATAATGACGGATTGAATTCCTACCATGCAGTTTTTACCAATGGTACAACCGTGAATCACCGCTCCATGCGAGACATGAGCGTTTTCTTTGAGTAGAGTTACTCCATTTGGAAAACCATGTGCTACGCACATATCCTGAAAGTTGACTCCATTTTCGAGTATGATCGTACCATAATCGCCACGAATTGAGGCATTTGGTCCGATATAGCAGTTCTTGCCAATTTGTACCGAACCAATGATGACCGCTGTTGGATGCACAAAACTGGATGGGTGAATGACCGGTTTGACTCCGTCAATTTCATAGATATTTTTCATGCAAATGAGTATAATCTCTGCTGAACAAAAATACAATCTTGCCAAATGACTAATCATAACTATGAAACGATCAACTTTAGTGTTGAGAACCATGTTGCTCGCATCGAGTTTAACAGACCTGATAAGCTCAATGCTTTTTCAAAAACCATGCATGCGGAATTTTTTCAGATTTTGAAATCTGTTGCCGCGAATGATGATTTACGTTGTGTGCTTTTAACTGGTGCCGGTCGTGGATTTTGTGCCGGACAAGATTTAGGCGAAAGAAAAACCGATCAGCCGATGGATTTGGGTGATACATTGGAAAAAGGTTATAACACGAATCTTAGAATTCTGAAAAAAATCAGAGCACCGATAATCTGTGCAGTGAATGGAGTTGCTGCCGGAGCCGGAGCCAATATTGCGCTGAATTGTGATATTGTGGTAGCCAAAGAATCGGCGAAATTTATCCAGTCTTTTTCGCAAGTCGGTTTGATTCCGGATTGTAATGGCACCTGGATTTTACCCAAGCTCATCGGTTTGGCTCGAGCCAAAGCTCTAACCATGCTTGCAGAACCTGTTTCAGCACAAAAAGCTGAAGAATTGGGAATGATTTATGCGAGTTATGCAGATGAAGTGTTTGAATACAAAGTGAATCAATTGGTTAGTACGATTGCCAATCGACCAACATTAGCGTTAGCAAATATCAAAGAGCTCATGGAGAAATCCTTTCAAAATACTTATGATGAGCAATTGGATGCAGAGAGAGATGTGCAAAGATTAATGGGCTTAACCCATGATTTTAAAGAAGGTGTGAATGCTTTTACTGAAAAGAGAAAACCAAACTTTAAAGGTTCATAATGCTTGAAAAATTTAAAAATGTCGCTGTCATTGGTGCAGGAACTATGGGCATGGGAATTGCTGAAGTAGCAGCAACTGCGGGACACAATGTAAAAGTTTATGATTTGAACTCTGAATTTGCCGAAAAGTCCAAACAAAAAATGATGGACAGACTCAACTCCAGAGTCCAAAGAGGCAAGATTTCAAAAGAACTCAGTCAACAAGTAAATGACCATGTTTCAATCGTAACGACATTATCAGAATTAAGTGATAGTCATTTAGTGATTGAAGCTATTGTTGAAAATATAGAAATAAAACAAAACCTTTTCAAAGAGTTACAAGAAAAATGTAATGCAAATACTCTTTATGCGACAAACACATCTTCGATTTCTGTGACAGCGATTGCATCCGTTTTGAATCAACCTGAAAACATGATTGGTTTGCATTTCTTCAATCCAGCTCCGGTCATGCAATTGGTCGAAGTGATTGCCGGGCTGAAATCCTCTCAGGAAAATTTGGAAGATGGTTTAGAGTTATGCCGAAGTTGGAAAAAAATGCCGGTATTAGCCAAATCGACTCCGGGGTTTATTGTCAATCGTGTGGCTCGTCCTTTTTATGGCGAAGCTCTGAAAATGCTGCAAGAACAAGTCAGCAACCATGCAACCATTGATTGTGTGATGAAATCCGCCGGATTTCGTATGGGACCGTTTGAACTTATGGATTTGATTGGAATTGATGTCAATCTGTCCGTCAGCAAGACGGTGTATCAAGAAATGTTTTATGATCCTCGATACAAGCCATCACTAATTCAACAAGAAATGGTTTATGCCGGAATGCTTGGGCGAAAAAGTGGACTGGGCTTTTACGATTATCAAAACTCAGAGCTGAGTGATTGTATCGGATATGAAAACTTGTACAAACTCGATGAAGAGATTTCCAATCCTTTTGAAAAACTCAATGAACATTATGAAATTGAAATTGAAGGTTGCTTAGTCGCTCTCAGTAATGGACAAACTTGTTCGCAACGTCAGGAAGCAAAGCCGATTGCACAATTTGATTTGTGTCTGAATTATGAAAAAGCAGGGATTTTGACGATTGCTTTCGCTCCGAATTTTCCTCAAGATACTAAACAAAAAATAGTCGCACTCATTCAGAACGCCGGAAAACAGGTTGTTGTTATTGATGATAATCCGGCTTTGATTGCCATGAGAACAGTTTGCATGCTTATCAATGAAGCCGCTGATGCCATTGAAAACGGTGTTTGTAGCAGAGAAGACGTTGATTTAGCGATGCAAAAAGGCGTGAATTATCCCATCGGTCTGATTGATTGGGCTGAAAGGATTGGTATTTCCAAAGTTGTTGAAACGCTTGATAATCTTTATCAATGGTTTGGTGATGACCGTTACCGGGCATCAGCCTGGTTGAGGAAGCAAATTCTATAAAACAAAATTCCCCGAACCGAAATTCGGGGATTGATTGAAGGATTATGCAAATGCTTTATTATCTTTTGCGTGCTTGACTAAAATATCAGCCGGTTTAAAGCGCACTCCGTATTTATCATGCAAATCATTTAGAGTTGCTAAAATGTTACTTGCTCCGTTTGAATTCACATAGCTGAATGGTCCGCCGGTAAATGGTGGGAAGCCCAGGCCTAGTATTGCAGCTAAATCACCATCTGATGCTGAGGATAAAATCCCTTCCTGCAAGCAGAGCAAGGCTTCATTAACCATTGATAAGCCAATTTGGTTTTGAATCGCTTTTTTATCGAGTTCTTTTCGCTCTTCACCACCAAAGTATTTATAAATGTCCTTATTAACCGATTTACGACCTTTTTTCGGATAAGAATAGAAGCCTTTGCCGGATTTTCGACCGAACAGCTTGGCTTCCGAAAGTTTTTGAACGGTATCGTCTTCTTCAACTCCACGTTCTTTGAACAGTTCACCCAATGATCCTCTGGCAATGTGTGCTGCGACATCAATTCCAACTTCATCCAGTAATGCCAATGGTCCAACCGGAAATCCCCAGTCTTTCATGGCATTATCAACATCTTCGATGGATGCTCCTTGTTTTAAAACCTGAATGGCTTCATGAGTCAAGGCTGATAAAATTCTGGTAGTATAAAATCCCGGACCATCCTTAACCACGACAACTGTTTTGCCTTGATCCAATCCAACATTGGTAGCAACTGCTTTGGCTCGGGCTGAAGTTTTATCTGTAACAATAATTTCCAAAAGTGGCATTTTCGGAACTGGTGAAAAATAGTGCATTCCGATAACATTAGCCGGATGATTTGATTTTTCAGCAATTTCAGCAATTGGCAAAGATGAGGTATTGGTTGCAAAAACTGTATTGGCGTTGCAATGAGATTCAACATCCGCAAGAATTTTTTGTTTCAAACCAATATCTTCAAAAACGGCTTCGATGACTAATTCGGAATTCTTCAAATCTTTGTCATTTGTTGTTCCTTTAACCTTCGATAACAATTGATCTCGTTCAACCACACCCATGGCTTTACGTTTTACTAATCCCTCAAAATCGGACCAGATTGTTTTTATAGCTTTACCAATTCCATTCAATGAAATATCTTTCAGAACCACATCATATCCGGCTTTAATAGAAATTTCTGTAATTCCCGCTCCCATAAAACCGGCACCAATCATTGAAATATTATCAACTTGGTGAGTTTTAGCACTACTTTTGAGTTTTTTATTATCCTGCATTGCCAGAAATAATTGAATCAGATTTTTGCAAGCATCAGTTCCATGCAAAAAAGCGAAACCTTCAGATTCCGCTTCCAGACCGGCATCGAATCCGCTATCCAGACCGATTTCCACACAGTCCAGAATTTTTAACGGAGCAGGGTAGTTGCCTCGAGTTTTTGCTGAAACTGTCTGGCGAGCTTTTTTTAACACGAAATTTCGTCCGAACGGAGTGCCTTCAAGAACTTTATCGAGCATGCCTTTTTTGCGAGGTTTTCTTTTCACACCACCTTTATTGGCAAAATCACGAGCGGTTTTAATCGCAGCTTGTAATAATCCTTCTTTGTGAATCAACTCATCAACCAAGCCAATTTTCTTGGCTTTGAAAGGATAAACATTTTTACCGGTTAACAACATATCCAGAGCATTGCGCAATCCGACCAGTTTGACACTGCGTTGAGTTCCGCCACCACCGGGTAACAGTCCAAGTTTGACTTCAGGTAATCCAAAGACTGTTTTTTTATCGGTACTGGCAATTCGGTAATGACATGCTAATGCCAGCTCCATTCCGCCTCCTAAAGTTGCGCCATTGATTGCCGCAATAACAGGCTTGTTTAACTTGGATAATCGGGTTAACAGTTTATTACCACCACGAGATAATTCTCCGGCTTCTTCGCTGCTTTTCATTTGCATGAATTCCTTAATATCTGCACCGGCAACCCAGCAATCAGGTTTCGCACTATAAAGAACTGCAGCTTTTATATCGTTATCTTGCTCTATAGTATCCATAAGATTTGAAAAATCATCGAGCATTTTTGCGGATAACACATTAACCGGTGAATTGGCTTGATCAAGAACGACAACAGCAACATCATCGTGTTTTTGTATTGTGAAATAGGCCATTATGAATTCTCCTTGTTAACTGTTTTCTTTGTGGTTTTCTTCACCACTTTTTTACTCACTTTTTTTGCAGTTTTCTTCGCAACTTTTTTTGTGGTCTTTGGTTTGGCAGTTGCATTTAGTTTTCGTAACAGAATACTGCTGCCTTGCCCGCCTGCTGCACAGGCCGAAATCAAGGCATACTCACCATCCGATTCATTCAATCGTCTGGCTGCGGAAATTAACAAACGACCGCCGGTTGCACCAAATGGATGTCCTAAACTTAGAGAACCACCTTGTGTATTGATTCTATCCATTGGAATTTCACCAAATGCATCATTCAGACCTAATCTGTTCACGCAAAATTCTTTATCTTGCAAGGCTTTTAGATTCGCAAGTACCTGTCCGGCAAAAGCCTCATGAATCTCATAAACATCGACATCATCAATCTTCAAACCGGCTTCATTTAAAAGTTTTGGAATGGTGAATGCCGGTCCGAGTAACAGTTCACCATCAGGATTATGAGCTGAGTATTGATAACCGTAGATGACTAGGTTGGGGTTATAACCTTGCTTTTTAGCTTCTTCAATATCCATGAGCAAGCATGCAGATGCTCCATCTGTTAAAGGAGAGGCATTACCAGCTGTAACTGTGCCATTAGGTTTAACAAAAACAGGGCGTAATTTCGACAGTTTTTCCATGCTACTGTCAGCATAGAACGTATTATCCTGTTCTAAAGGTTCAAAAGCGGGTGCCGGCATGACCGCTTGAACTTCATCTTTAAATTTGCCTTCTTCCCATGCTTTAGCTGCCAATTGATGAGAACGTAATGCGAATTCGTCTTGTTCCTCACGCGTGACACCAAATCGGGCAGCCAGTCTATCCGCGTCTTGTCCCATCGTTTGACCGGTGGAAAATTCAGCAATGGCAGGTGCAACCGGGATCAGGTCTTTAAATTTGAATTGTCTGAATAATCTCCAGTAATCACCAAAGCCTTTGGCTCTTTGGGCTTTCAATAAAACAGCTTTGAAGTTATCTGAGATTCGAACCGGTGCATCAGAAGTTGATTCCACGCCACCGGCAACAGCGGTTTTAAGAGTTCCAGCTTGTATGGCTTCCACAGTATTTGTAATCGCACGATTAGCTGAAATGCAGGCTTGTGTCACTGTAAAAGCAGGGGTGGATAAATCATATCCTGCGCCAATGAGGCTCTCTCTTGCAACATTACTGGTTGCAGAATTATGAATCACACATCCCATTGTAACTTGTTCGCATTGGTCTTGCAGAATGGGGTTTCTTTGCTTGAGAGCGAGCAGGGCTTCTCTACCTAAATCATAAGATCTAAGTTTTCCATAGACTCCGGGTGATTTAGCAAACGGAGTCCGCACACCATCAATAAATGCAACTTTTGCCTGTTTAAATATCATAGCTGTTCCTGATTTTTATTTATCGGAACATTTTCACCATACGCAAGCGTATTGTCAAGTTCAGGAACCGTGTCAACAGAAAATATAACATGAGAATTACAATTTTAAAGCAGAAATTAAAACTTATATAATATTAAAAATTGTAACAATTTTGTCACATTATTTTCATATTATGTCGCCAATTATTAATTTAGGTTTAAATACTATGAAAAAAATTAAATCAACTTTATTGGCTTTATCAGTTGCAGCCAGCTTCAATGTAAGCTCCGCTGAAAGAGATTATATTTCAATTGTTGGTTCTTCAACAGTATACCCTTTCTCAACAGTAGTTGCAGAAAGATTTGGTAAATCAACTGATTTCAAAACACCTAAAATTGAATCGACAGGTACAGGTGGTGGAATGAAACTGTTCTGTAAAGGCGTTGGTGTTGATACTGCCGACATTACAAATGCTTCCCGCAGAATTAAATCCAGTGAATTTGAAATGTGTAAGGAAAACGGTGTTGATGGAATTGTTGAGGTTTTGATTGGATATGATGGAATTGTTATAGCAAATGCCATCGATTCTTATGAATTCAAATTGAGCCGAAAAGATTTATTTTTAGCTTTGGCAAAAGAAGTACCAACTGATAAAGATGGTGAATTAGTAGCTAACCCCTATAAAACATGGAATGAAGTGAATTCAGAACTTCCTGCAATAGCAATTGAAGTTTTAGGACCTCCTCCAACATCGGGAACGCGCGATGCTTTTGTTGAATTAGCAATGGAAGGCGGTTGTAAAAAGTTTGACTGGATTAAAGCAACAAAAGATTCAGATAAAAACAAATACAAATCCATTTGTCATACCATTCGTGAAGATGGTGCGTATATTGAAGCGGGTGAAAATGATAACCTGATTATTCAGAAACTTCAAAAAAATCCGGATGCACTCGGTATTTTTGGATTTTCTTTTCTTGATCAAAATGCTGATTTAGTGAAGGGTTCACTGGTTGATGGTTCAGCTCCTGAGTTTGAAACAATTGCTGATGGTTCTTATCCGGTTTCTCGTCCGTTATTCTTCTATGTTAAGAAAGCTCATGTTGGCAAAATCCCTGGAATTAAAGAGTTTCTGGATGAATTTACCAGCGAAAAATCCATGGGTGAAGAAGGATACTTAACCGATAAAGGATTAATTCCACTTGGTGGGGACAAATATCAAAAAGTTGTCGATGATGTTCAAAATCTAAACGATCTTTCTTTATAAGATGATGTTAATAGGGGGAATGTGGGTACATTCTCCCGTTTTCACGGCTCATGAATATAAAAATGAATACCGGTACAA
Organism: Gammaproteobacteria bacterium; assembly: GCA_041395445.1. NCBI lineage: Bacteria > Pseudomonadati > Pseudomonadota > Gammaproteobacteria > Gammaproteobacteria bacterium. The sequence continues at coordinate 85,863 of JAWLAO010000001.1, forward strand.
TCGTTTTATTCTTATTGATTTTTGCAGGCTTTAATTACTTTATTAAGCAGCGCAAAATATATGCTGTTTACCGAGTAAACAGAAAAAAACAGTCCAACAAAATGACTTTGCCAAAATACTTTGGTTATGTCGCTTCGATGTGGTCGTTAATTCCCGCTTTGCTCGTTCTTTTAGCCATTGAAATCATTGATGAACCGTTACTCAAAAGTAACATTACCAATTATGTTCAAGCTGAAAATATAGAAATTGGACAAGATTTGGACTTGTATCTAAATGATATTAAAAATATTAAAACAGATAACATAAAGGATGTTGACCCCATCAAATTAAAAGTTCATGAGCATTATCAAAATTTTGAAACTCTGATATCTAAAGCTAAAACAATTATTGTAATTTCATTGGCGGTATTGATGACAATATTTGGTTTCAAAAAAGTCACAATCAATACGCCGGCACGGGTTTATTTTGAAAAAGTCATTGAGATTATTCTGCTGCTAGCAGCGACAATTGCTATTTTGACAACCGTTGGAATTGTTCTGTCTGTTTTATTTGAGTCTTTAAGGTTTTTTGGAGAAGTACCAATTCTGGACTTTATGTTTGGAACGGAATGGTCACCGCAAACAGCGATTCGTAGTGATCAGGTTGGTTCTTCAGCGGCTTTTGGAGCTGTCCCGTTATTTGTCGGAACTATGTTAATTTCCGCAGTTGCGTTGTTTGTTTCCGTTCCGCTTGGATTGATGAGCGCGATATTCTTATCCGAATATGCGTCATCAAAATTCAGATCATTTGCCAAACCAGTGTTGGAAATTCTGGCCGGAATTCCAACCGTTGTTTACGGTTTCTTCGCAGCATTGACCGTTGCTCCTTTTATACGTGAACTCGGAACATCAATGGGGCTTTCTGTAGCTTCTGAAAGTGCCTTGGCAGCCGGTGTGGTTATGGGAATAATGATTATTCCTTTTGTTTCATCGTTGGCTGATGATGTGATTTCCGCCGTTCCAAATGCTATGCGTGAGGGGTCGCTCGGTTTAGGTGCAACTAAGTCTGAAACAATCATCAAAGTGCTTATTCCAGCCGCATTGCCCGGAATTGTTGGTGGTGTGTTATTGGCGGCTTCCCGTGCTATTGGTGAAACTATGATTGTAGTGATGGCGGCGGGTTTGGCAGCAAATCTAACTGTGAATCCTTTGGAAGCAGTTACAACGGTTACTGTGCAAATTGTGACATTACTGACAGGTGATCAGGAGTTTGATAGTGCCAAAACATTAGCGGCATTTGCTTTAGGGTTAATGCTTTTCGTAACAACTTTGATATTAAATGTCATCGCATTGCATGTGGTCAGAAAATACAGAGAACAGTATGATTAGTAAGATTAGTAACACCGAAAAAGTTAAAAAGAGCCTTAAAAGCAGATACTTAAAAGAAAAAATATTTAAGTTCGTTGGTTTGTCTTCTATCTTTGTAGCGTTCTTTTTCTTGTTGATTTTGTTATCTGATGTCATGATGAAGGCATTTCCGGCATTTATTCAAACTAAAGTTGAGTTGGAATTGGATTTATCGGAAGAAAATACTGGGGTGTCTGCAAAATCAGATATCAAAGAGATCAAAGACGTTGATTATAGAAAAATCATTCGAGATGCTCTTTCTGCAGAGTTTCCGGAAGTAAAAAAACGCGCTGAAAAGAAAACCATGTATTCAATTATTAGTACCGGTGCAGAATTCCAATTGAGAGATATGATAGTTGACAATCCTCAGTTGATTGGTAGTAAACAAAAAATTGAGCTAGTCGCTGACGATAATTTTGATGCATTAGCTAAAGGTCAAATCGAGTTGGATGGTGAGCAAAAAAGATTGGACGAACTAACGGTAAGTCTTTACAAAAAATTATTGGCCGAAAACAAAATCAACAAAACATTCAACTGGCAATTTTTTAAAGTTGGCGACTCCAGAGAACCGGAACAAGCCGGTATTAAAGGAGCAGTTATCGGCTCTTTATACACTATTTTAGTCACTTTGTTACTTTCTTTTCCGGTAGCTGTCGCTGCTGCGATTTATCTGGAAGAGTTCGCACCGAAGAATCGATTTATAGATTTTATTGAAATCAATATTAATAACTTGGCGGCAGTACCTTCAATCGTCTTTGGATTATTGGGTCTAGCGGTATTTATTAACTTTTTCTCCTTACCGAGATCGGCTCCGCTGGTTGGTGGTATTGTTTTATCTTTAATGACTCTTCCAACCATTATTATCGCTGCACGTTCGGCAATTAAAGCTGTTCCCCCTTCACTTCGTGAAGCTGCTTTGGGTTTAGGAGCTTCAAAGATGCAAACGGTATTCCATCATGTTTTTCCGGCGGCATTGCCGGGAATATTGACCGGAACGATTATCGGGATGGCTCAGGCACTTGGAGAAACAGCACCGTTATTAATGATTGGCATGGTTGCATTTATTGTTGATATTCCTCAGGCTATTACTGATCCGGCGACTGTTTTACCGGTTCAGGTATTTTTATGGTCAGACTCTCCGGAAAGAGGTTTTTTGGAAAAAACTTCCGCTGCAATTTTAATATTAATTTTATTTCTTATCGCAATGAACGCTTTAGCAATCTACTTGCGTAAGAAATTTGAAAAGAAATGGTAAGATATTGAAACAATGATAGATACACAGATAACAAAAAAGCCAAAAACAATTGCTGAAATTCATGCAGAACACAAAAAGACCGTTGGTCAACCTTTTTGTAAAAATGCCAAATTTTCAACTCGGAATGTGGATGTTTTTTATGGTGATAAACAAGCCATTTTTGATGTTTCACTGGATGTAGGTAAACACGAAGTTGTTGCATTAATCGGTCCTTCCGGTTGTGGCAAATCGACCTATTTACGTTGCCTGAACCGTATGAATGACACCATTGATATTTGTCGCGTTAGTGGTCAGCTTATGCTGGATAATGAAGATATTTATCAAAAATCACAAGATCCGGTTTTATTGAGAGCGAGAGTAGGGATGGTCTTTCAAAAGCCTAACCCTTTCCCAAAATCAATCTACGACAATGTGGCTTATGGCCCCAGAATTCATGGTTTAACTACGAATAAAGCGGAATTAGATGAAGTCGTTGAGCTGTCTTTAACACGAGCAGGGTTATTTGACGAAGTCAAAGATCGTTTGCATGAACCCGGAACCGGTTTATCAGGTGGTCAGCAACAACGTCTTTGTATTGCCAGAACCATTGCTGTTCAGCCCGAGGTCATTTTGATGGATGAGCCAGCTTCAGCGTTGGATCCAATTGCAACTGCAAAAATTGAAGAATTAATCCATGAATTAAAAGAAAATTATACAATTGTTATCGTGACGCACTCAATGCAGCAGGCTGCAAGAGTTTCGCAAAGGACTGCTTATTTTCATTTGGGTAAGTTGATAGAGGTTGGTGATACAAATCAGGTTTTCACCAACCCTGCACATGAATTAACAGAAAAATACATTACCGGTAGGTTTGGATAAATTATGGATACTATTGGATTTAATCAACACACATCTCACGAATATAACGAAGAACTTGAAGAAATCAGAAACCTGCTGCTGAATATGGGCGGCATGGTTGAAAAACAATTGCAAAAGTCAGTTCAGTCAATTTTGCAAACCAACACCAAAATGGCGAAAAAAGTCATTAAGAAAGATTTAGGTGTGAATGCATTAGAAGTTAAGATTGATGAGGAGTGCACACGCATTATTGCTAAGCGACAGCCTGCTGCCAGCGATTTAAGGTTGATAATTGCTGTTATCAAATGCAGTACCGATTTGGAAAGAATTGGCGATGAAGCCGAAAAAATTGCCAAATGTGGTCAGTATTTGATTGAAAATAATTTTCAAGGACAGTTTTACAAAGAGTTTGAAAAATTGAGTAAGGTTGCCATTGAAAATCTTCACCATGCTTTGAACTCTTTAGCACGTTTAGATTTTGAAGCTGCTTTAGCCACAGTAAAGAAAGATGATTTTGTCGATCAGCTTTTTGAATCTCTAAATAATGACATTATTCTCAGCATGTCTGAAGCTCCAAATCAAATACAATCTTTGTTGAGATTGAGTTGGGCTTCTAAAGCACTAGAAAAAGTTGGTGACCACACCAAAAACATTTGCGAATACATTATTTATTTAGTTAAAGGTAAAGATGTTCGACACTTGGATATTGATACATTGAAAGAAGAGTATTTTTAAAATGACTATGAAAAACACAATCCTAATCATTGAAGATGAATCTGCAATCAGAGAGATGTTGTCTTTCTCTTTGATGCAGGCCGGTTATATTGTTATTCAGGCAGGCAGTGCCATGGAAGCATTACGAATTTTTGATGAAATTACACCGGATTTAATCATTGTTGATTGGGGATTGCCACAAATTAGTGGTTTAGAATTAGTGAAAACAATTCGAGAGACTGATGTCATTTCAGAAGCTCCAATCATTATGCTGACTGCCCGCACACAGGAACATGACAAAGTTAGAGGTTTGGATTACGGAGTTGATGATTACATGACTAAACCGGTTTCTGTTAAGGAATTACAAGCCCGAATCAAAGCACTTTTAAGACGATATAAAGGTTTTGGAAAATCAAATGTGATTCATGTTGATGATATTAAAATTGACTTGGACTCTCACCAAGTTTTGATTGAAGAAAAAGATGTTAAAGTTAGTATAACTGAGTTTAACTTATTGAAATTATTCTTAAAAAATCCAAATAAACTTCTATCTCGGGAACAAATTTTAAACCATGTATGGGGGCGAAACTCCTATGTAGAAGTAAGAACTGTCGATGTCCACATCCTTAGGTTGCGAAAAGTATTGAAAAAACACAATAAAGACTTTTTGCTCAAAACAATTCGCGGAGCAGGGTATAAGTTTGTCGCCGAAGCTGATTAAACTGTAATTTGAAGCTACTATTTTTCTAAACGACCATCTGCACCCGGAGGACATTCTTTAAATTTACAGTCATTATAAGAGTCTCTGCCGACATAGGAACCATCAGGACATTGCTTAACATCAGCAGTACACATGACCGGTTCTTTCTTCTCCTTTAACTCTTCACAAGGTTTAAATTCGCAATTATTATTTGGATCACGTCCAACCACTCTGCCATCCGGGCATTGACGAGCATCTTTAGTGCATGCCATCGGCTTGGTTACTGGTTTTTCGACTTTCACTCCATCATCACGTGTAATATCTTCTTCTTGGACGGGCTTGCTACAAGCACTCAAAAAAGCGAATACACATAAAACAAAAATATACTTTTTCATATCATCTACCTATAGAATTTTTTCCCAGAATTCAGCTTTTCCCATCACAGGATCTAATTGATAATGCTGAAAACCAAATTTTTTGTAAGAGTTAATTGCAACGTAATTTTTATCCAAAACTTCTAACGTCAGTTTACAACAATCTCTTTCCATAGCAACTTCCTCAACCATTTTCAGCATTTTTGTACTTAATCCTAATCCTCTGAATTCGGTTGCAACAATCATATCATGTATGTTTATCAATGGCTTACATTTAAAAGTTGAAAAACCTTCAAAGCAATTTACTAATCCGGCAGGTTGCTCATTAACATACGCCAGAATGCTCAAAGCATTTTTACGTTGTGAAAGCTCATAAACCAAATTTTGAGCCACATAATCCGCCAAAGCTTCGTTTCCACCCATTGGATCTGTTGCATAACAATCCAGCAACTCAATAATATGCGTTGAATGTTGAGGGTCGTTGTAATTTGCCTGTACGATTTTAATTGACATAAAATTCAGCCGTATTTTGCTTTTTTAAATTGCTGAAGTTTTTCTTCTGAAACTTCTTCCTGGTATTTTTCTTTCCAAACAGAATAGGGCATTTTATAGACATATTCTCTGGCTTCTTCCTTATTCAATTCTACACCTATTTTTTCAGCTTCTTCACTCATCCAGTTGGAAAGGCAATTGCGGCAAAAATTGGCGAGAATCATTAAATCAATATTTTGCACATCTTTGCGGTTATCTAGATGACTGATCAGTCTGTCAAATGCTCTAGCTTTAATTTCTTGTGCTTTTTCCATCGCTTGAAAATTTAATTGTGTTAAAATTCAATCTTATCAAAAACATCAAAAGTCTTAAAGAATATTATTATGTCAGGGCAAATATTAGACGGCAAGCTGGTTTCTGAAAAATTATTGGATGAAATTGCTAAAAAAATCTCCAAAAGAACCCAAAAAGGGCATAAAGCACCGGGCTTGGCAGTTGTTTTGGTTGGTGATAACCCCGCTTCGGAAATTTATGTTCGCAACAAGGTGAGGGCGTGTGACAAGGTTGGAATCAACTCCAAATCTTACAAATTACCTCGTACAGTTTCCGAAACCGAGCTTTTTCACCTGATTGATGAATTGAATGAAGACGAAAACATTCACGGAATTCTGGTTCAATTACCCTTGCCTAAACATATCAACGAAACTCATGTGACCAATCGTATTCATCCCAATAAGGATGTTGATGGATTTCATGCTGAAAATGTCGGTCGTTTGGCATTGCGCCAGCCCGGGCTTCGTCCTTGTACGCCCAGAGGTGTTATGACGTTATTGCATGAATACAAAATCATTCCTAAATCCAAGCATTGCGTGATTGTTGGTGCATCAAATATAGTCGGCAGACCACTATTACTGGAAATGCTTTATCACGGAGCAACAGTAACTTGTTGTCATCGTTTTACCAAAGACTTGGAAAAGCATGTGCGAAGTGCTGATATTCTCTGCGTCGCCATCGGTAAAACCGGAATTGTCAAATCCGAATGGATTCCAAAAGACTGTATCGTCGTCGATATTGCTATCAATCGCAACGAAAATGGCAAAATTTGCGGTGATGTTGAATTTGAAGAAGTCAAAGACAAAGTCGCAATGATAACACCTGTTCCCGGCGGAGTTGGTCCAATGACTGTAGCTACATTGATACAAAACACTTATGAAGCGAGCTTATTGTAGTTACTAAGGAATGCAAAGTGTACAAAGGAGACGCAGAGATACGCAAAGTTTTTGTCATTCTGAGTGAGTGAAACGAGCCGAAGAATCTTATAATGCTTAATACGATGGATAAATATTGAATGGGTTATTGTATAAAATGAGTTTGAAGTACTTCAGAATTTGGCTATTTTTCTTGGTTGGGATAATTGTTCCGACTTCTGCTATGGCGAGTTATGCAAATGGTTTCTGGGGTTTAATAATACTAGTATATTCTTTCAAAATAGCTATATTTGCTACCTTGGTTACTTTCATTTTTGTTTATCTAGGTTTATTTAGATCAAAACGATTTTTATATATGTATTTTTCTGTTTTTCTAATTTCGGCTTTTATTGCATTAATTTTAACAACAAGAGCAAACGATCCAGTTTCATTTTTTTATGTGCTTATTGGGGAGCCAATTTTATTACCTGCATACATTCAATACAAACGAGCTAACAAAAGTTAATAAATTTGAAATAATCAAACTTTGCGTATCTCTGCGTTTTCTTTGTTCCTAAATATCTAAATACCAAATTCCTCTTTAACTTGCTTAAAACACGCCAAGGCTTTATCAATATCTTCTCTGGAGTGAGCAGCGGAGATTTGCAGACGTATACGGGCTTTATCTTTCGGTACAACCGGAAAGCTGAATCCGATACAATAAATCCCTAGTTCCAAAAGTCGGTCAGCCATGTTTTTAGCGAGTTTTGCATCATAAAGCATAATTGGAACAATAGGATGAGTTTCTCCACTAATATCAAACCCTAACTTACTGATTTCTTTACGAAAATACCGTGTATTCTCGTTCAGTTTCTCACGCAAAGAATCTGATTTTGTCAATAATTCAAAAACTTTAATTCCTGCAGCAATCAATGGAGGAGGGAGTGTATTTGAAAATAAATAAGGTCTTGATCGTTGTCTGAGCAAATCAATGATTTCTTTTTTGCCTGATGTAAATCCGCCGGAACCACCACCTAGTGCTTTTCCAAGAGTTGATGTAAAAATATCAATTTTATCCAAAACACCACACAATTCGGCCGAACCTCGTCCTGTTGGCCCGGTAAATCCCGTCGCATGAGAATCATCAACCATAATCATCGCATCATATTTCTCAGCCAATTCGACGATTTCATTCAGTTTAGCAATCGTTCCATCCATGCTGAATACACCATCTGTGACAATTAATCGAATTTTACAGTCCTGAGAATCTTGCAAGCATTTTTCCAAATCCTGCATGTTACTGTTTTTATAACGAAATCTTTTGGCTTTACAAAGCCTGACACCGTCAATAATTGAAGCATGATTCAATTCATCGCTGATTACTGCATCATCAGCTGTCAGAATTGTTTCAAACAGTCCACCGTTAGCATCAAAGCACGAAGAGTACAAAATAGTATCTTCAGTTGCTAAAAATTCACTGATACTTTTTTCCAGTCGTTTATGCAAATCCTGAGTTCCGCAAATAAATCGAACTGAAGCCATTCCAAAACCATGTGTATCTAAAGCTGACTTAGCAGCGTCAATTATTTCCGGGTTATCCGCCAAACCTAAATAGTTATTTGCACAGAAATTAATAACTTCTTTACCACCGGGTAATGTGATGTGTGATGACTGAGGACTTGTAATAATTCGTTCATCTTTATACAAACCATCATTTTTAATTTCATTAAGAATAGTTTGATAGTGTTTTTTGATATCCGGATTCATAAGAAGAGTAAATTACATAAGGAAATGTAATTTTATCAAATACCTCTTTAAATTCAATAAATAAGGTCTATTCCTAATAATTTATAATTTAACATAATATATATTATACGCATATATGTATTATTAATAATGACATGGAGGAAACAGTAATGGACGACTAACTAATTCTTTTCATTTTTTCCAACTAACCCCCTTGTTTTTCAACTAAACCTCTTGTTTTGTCGTCCAGTCATTTTTTAGCATAATATTCGATATATTTAATATAGAAATTTCATTGTATTAAAATAGAATTTTATTACGAAGACAACTTTAGTATTTGATAATGAAACATGGAGAATTATTATAGCTAGTAATATTGTAGAAATATTTATCTGTTGATTCTATACTTTTATGATTGACAGTATTTTGAAATTTTTGAATTGGACAATTATTTTGCAAAGCATTAATAATAAATGTGCTTCTTGCTGAATGTGGAGTTATATTATTCGGTAACTTTGCTATATTTGAATAGTATTTGAATATTCTATTAAATGAAGATTCAGCCATCGGTTTTATCAAACTCATATCTGATAATTGAACTCTGGTAAAAAATGGGATGTTAGGGTTAGTTAGGTGTAGATGGGTAGATGATTTTATATAAATCTTAAGAATATTTATCACCTCAATATTTAAAGGAACAATGCGATTTGAATTTCTTTTTCTAAATTTAATTGTTGGTAATTCATCATTAATATTTATGTCTGAGTATCTAAGATATTTTAGTTCGGACCTTCTGCAGCCTGTATAAAAATATAAATACATAATCGTACGATCTCTGAGACCTTTGTATGTTGAAATATCAGGAGTATTAAGAAGTGATTCAACTTGTTCCCTGTTTAATAAGATTTTATTTCTAGTATCTGACTCAAATTTTAATCTTTTTACTGTTCCAATTGGATTAATAATTAAATAATCAATTTTTACCAAATAATTATACAAGCTGGATTCAACAACGAAGTGCAACACTCCAGTTTCTAGATTTTACTTCAAGGGGAGTTAAAAAGCCTAATTTTTTTCTGGGTCTGTTGTTCAAAGCGTCTTCAACAGCCTGAACTTCGTTTTCTGATAACTGATCAAGAGTCTTGTTTTTAGGGAAATACTGTCTGATTAAACCGTTAGTATTTTCATTCGTGCCTCTCTCCCAGGAATGATAAGGTTTGGCAAAATAGATGTTTATTCCGATAGTATCACTAATCATTTCGTGTTTTGCGAACTCCAAACCGTTATCCAAAGTCAGGGTATGTGTGATTTCATCCTTTAGCTTTTCAATACAGGCTTGACTGACATCGGTTGCCAGTTTTCGGTTCAATGGTTTGATTTTGACTTCGAGTGATTTTCTGTCAACAAGAGTCAGTAGTGCTCCTCTGTGCTTGCTGCCAATAATTGTATCACCTTCATAGTCTCCAAGGCGTGAACGATTATTTGCAACCATAGGACGTTTATCAATATCTACGCGGTTGCTTATCTTTCCACGTCTGGTTTGACCGGAGTTGTATCGTTTTCTTCTTTGTTTTTGGCATCTCAGGTGTTTAAGCAATGAGGCTTTGTTCTCTTTGTTAGCATAAATGAATTGATAGATTCTTTCGATGCTGGGTACACCATCCCAACCATCGAGTTTTAAACGACCATTGATTTGTTCGGGGGAGAATTTCTTCTTTAACAAGTAAGTGACATAAGCCCAGCAAAAGTCGGTTATTTTATTGGCATTATCAGATTTCCGTTTAACCGCAAATTCATTGGCTTGTTTGGGTCTGTATCCTCGAAGTCCGGTATTGCGTTTAATTTCACGAATTACAGTGCTTTTATGACGATTTAGGATGTTTGCTATTTCAGTTTTGCTACAATTAGTTTTCAGCAGAGCTGATATCTGATATCTTTCTGCTTCAGTAAGATGTGAATAGTGTGACATTTGCAATCTCTTTTTGGGAAGTTCAACTGCAAGTGCAACACATCACATCTTACTTTTCAACTTCGATAAAAATTTTGTTGCACTTCGTTGTTGAATCCAGCACATAAATAGTTTCTAGAGATTGTTACCATAATATAGTTTCTATGTATGAGGGAATCTAGCATCGATTTACCGTTTATAAATGGGGTGTATAATTGAATAATTTCAAAATACACCCTTAATCTGATTCTAGGTTTATGGTGGATGAGAAAACAAGGACTTTGGTTGGAAATTGTATTTATGATTAAAATTTTCTTATGATCTAAAAAAACAAGTGGTTTAGTTGAAATAGCATTATTGAATGTTATTATAAAACAGTAACTTATAATTTTATTTAATAAAATAAATTGCTTGAACGTCCAAGTAAAATTAGTTAATCATGTGTTCTGTTACTTAAGAATTTCTAAAATCTCTTCAAGTTCCATGCGTGTTTGGTTGATAACTTGATAAGATTTACTGGCTTCTTTATCTGTTGCCTTGCCATCGAGTTTGGTTCTTGCACCGCTGATGGTGTAACCGTGATCATACAAAAGGCTGCGGATTTGACGAATCATGATAACATCATGACGTTGATAGTAGCGGCGATTGCCACGACGTTTGATTGGTTTTAAATCAGGGAATTCATTCTCCCAATAACGCAACACGTGAGGTTTGATATCACAAAGCGTACTAACCTCGCCTATCGTGAAATAGCGTTTAGCAGGGATTTTAGGTAAAGAATTATTATGGCCTTGATCCAGCATAAGTTTCTATAGTGTCTCTGATTTTTTGTCCTGGTTTAAATGCGACTATTCTTCTTGGAGTAATTGCGATTTCTTCTAAAGTTTTTGGGTTTCTGCCTGGTCTGCCTTTTTTGTCACGCAATTCAAAATTTCCGAATCCGGATAATTTTACATCATTGCCTTCAACCAACAAATCTTTGATTGTATTAAAAAAAGCATCAACAAATTCATTGGCTTCGCATTTATTCAAGCCTACATCCATGTATAGAGCTTCTGCTAAATCTGTCTTTGTGATTGCCATTAATTCCCTCGAATTTCGATATTTAACTTCGTAGATATAGAAGATAACATTTTAGCCATAAGTTTGTCCACTTCTTTATCTTCAAAAGTGGCATTTTCTTTCTGTAAAATTAAACCGATAGCCAAAGAACGTGAAGTTGAATCTATGTTTTCACCCTTATACTCATCAAATACAAAGGTTTTTACGAGTTCGTCACCTAATTCATCAACTATAATATCTTTAATTTGCTGATAGCTAATATCATTTCCGGCAACTAATGCAATATCTCTGCGTACTGACGGAAATTTCGAAATGTCCTTATAGCTAGGGAGTCTGGTATTTAGTATATCATTTACTTTTATTTCAAAGGCATAGACTTCTTTCTTAATGCCAATTGAACGGCAAATTTCAGGATGTACCTGCCCTATCCAACCGATGTTTTTACCATCAATAATAACATTGGCTTGTCGGCCGGGATGAAGAAAATTATGTTCGCTTTTGGTAAAAGCATATTCAGATTTTGTATTGTCTAAAATATTTTCCAAATCAGCTTTAATATCAAAGAAATCGACATTCGATTTGGTATCGAACCCCCAATTTTCCGCACACCTGTTTCCTATATTCACAGCCACAAGCATATCGTTTTCGATTACATTGGATTGCTCATCTTTCAGGAATACATTGCCGGTTTCAAATAGTTTGACATTGTTATTTTGCCTTCTTAAGTTGTAATTTGCTGTTTCCATGATTCCGGGTAATAAACTGGTTCTCATGATTGCAAATTCTTCTGTCAACGGGTTTTTCAATGGAATAGAATTCTCAGCAAATCCATAGTTTTTAAGTTGTTTCTCTGAAATAAAACTGTAAGTAATTGCTTCTTGATACCCAAGTTGATTGAGTTGAGTTCTGATACGATTTTTAGTAATTTTTTCTTCAGGAAGTGGCAAAATGTTGTTCTCAGTTATTAAATCAACTGATGGCATATTGTCATAACCAACCATGCGGACGATTTCTTCGACTAAATCTTCTGCAATTTCTATATCAAAACGATTCGATGGCGGAATTACTGTCCAGTTCTCACTATCAAATTCTACTTGCATGGATAATCCTTGCAGTATGTTCGTAACTTTATCATCTGAAACTTCGAATCCAAGAATATTATGTAATTTAGTTTTACTCAGTTTGATTTTGTCCTTTTGAGGAATGTACTGCTGAGAGTTTGCTTCTTGTATCGGTCCGGCTTCACCACCACAAATCTGCTTAATTAGTTCTGTAGCTCTCTGCATTGCTTGCTGTTGTAAATAAGGATCTACTCCTCTTTCAAAACGCAATGCGGATTCCGTATGAATACCGATATCGCGTGATTTGCCCATAATTGTTGCCGGGTTGAAATAAGCCGATTCAAGCACGATATCTTTTGTGTCTTCACTCACACCGCTATCCAAACCACCCATAACGCCTGCAATTGCTAAGTGACGTTTTTCATCGGCAATCATTAGGTAGGAGTCATCAAGTGTGATTTCTTTGCCATCCAATAATGTTACTTTTTCGCCCTTATTTGCCATTTTGACAATAATTGAACCATTAATTTGAGCTTTATCAAATCCATGCATCGGCTGACCGAGTTCAAGCATGACATAATTGGTAACATCAACGACTGGATGAATTGAACGAATTCCGCTTCGACGGAGTTTTTCCTGCATCCACATTGGTGTTGTTTTGGTGTTATCAATACCGTTTATCACTCGACATAAGTATCTTGAGCATTCTTTTTCTGCAATCAAGTCAACTTCGATAACTTCATCATGAGTCGCAGGGACTTCATTAATTTCAGGATAATTTAGAGTTAATTCATTCGCACATGCAATATCATTAGCAATTCCTTTAATACAGAAGCAATCGGCTCGATTAGGAGTTAAATCCACATAAATGATTGTGTCGTTGAGCTTCAGATACTCTCTGATATCTTTACCAACAGGAGCATCTTCCGGTAATTCCAGTAAACCGGAATGATCATCACTCAAACCTAACTCAACACTGGAACACAGCATTCCGTGAGATTCAACACCTCTGAGTTTTGATTTTTTGATTTTAAAATTTCCGGGTAAAACAGCTCCAATAAGTGCAAGAGGTGCTTTAAGCCCTGCTCTGGCATTAGGTGCTCCACAAACAATTTGTAACTTGTCTTCAAGCCCCGCGTTCACCTGACAGACATTCAATTTATCTGCATCAGGGTGCTTTTCAATTGATTCTATTTCACCGACAACAATCTGAGTAAACTCTCCGGATGCAGGCATGACATCGTCAACTTCCAGTCCCAACATGGTTAACTGTTCGTTCAGTTCTTCCGTAGAAATTTGTGGGTTTACCCACTCTCTTAGCCAATTTTCACTTATTTTCATCTGAATTAACCTTGTTTATTTGAACTGCTTAAGAAACGCAATATCATTTTCGAAGAATTGCCTTAAGTCTTTCACTCCATATCGAAGCATTGCAAACCTTTCAACTCCTAAACCAAATGCAAAACCTGTGAACTTTTCTGGGTCAATCCCCCCTGCTCTCAATACATTTGGGTGCACCATTCCGCAACCTAAAACTTCCAGCCAACCACTGCTACCATCATCTTTTTTCCACTCAACATCAACCTCAGCTGATGGTTCAGTGAATGGAAAGTACGATGGTCTGAGGCGAATTTTTAAATCTTTTTCGAAAAAAGCATTGACGAATTGGTTAAGAACTCCTTTTAAACCGGCAAAGGTGATGTTTTTACCGACGACTAAACCTTCGACCTGATGAAACATCGGTGTGTGTGTTTGATCCGAATCACTGCGATATACTCTGCCCGGTGCAATAATTTTAATTGGCGGAGTCATTTGTTTCATCGCTCTGATTTGAACCGGTGAAGTGTGGGTTCTTAATAATTTATCATCATTGAACCAGAAAGTATCATGCATCGTTCTGGCAGGATGATGTGCCGGAAAGTTTAGTGCTTCAAAATTATGATAATCATCTTCAATTTCAGGTCCGGTTTTAACTTCAAAGCCCATTCCAGAGAACAAATCAACAATGCGATTCATTGTTCGTGTGACAGGATGCAGATTACCTGTAGGCATTTTTCTGCCAGGCATGGTCACATCAATTGATTCAGCCTTCAGTTTTTCATCCAGTTCCTTGCGTTGCAAGAAATCACGTTGCTGAGCGATTTCTTGCTGGATTTGGATTTTTACTTTGTTGATTTCTGCACCGGCTGTTTTCCTAACCTCAGGATCAAGCTGTCCCAGTTGTTTAAGCTGTTGAGTGATAACTCCTTTTTTGCCCAAATAAGAGACCCTTATGTTTTCCAGTTCCTGAATTGATTGCGAAGTTTCGACCTCCTTTTGGGCTTGTTCCTGTAATTGCTTTAAGTTTTCCACATTGCACCTGTGTGAGCTTTTAATTTTTTCATAAAAAAAGGGAAATAACATTTCGGTGATACCGAAAAGCTAATTCCCTTGTATATATTTCCCTGAAAATTCAGGAAGTTATATTTGATTTATAATGCTGATTTCGCCATTTCTGCAACAGCTGTAAAACCTGCTGCATCATGTACTGCCATATCAGCCAATACTTTACGATCTAAAGAGATATTAGCTTTCTTGAGACCGTTAATAAATCGTGAATAGGATAATCCATTTAAACGAGCTGCCGCGTTGATACGAGCAATCCACAATGCTCTGAATTGACGTTTGCGTTGTTTTCTGTCACGGTATGCATATTGACCGGCTTTGATAACTGCTTGTTTTGCAACTCTGAATACTTTTCTGCGAGCGTTATAGTAACCTTTCGCTTGCTTTAATATTTTTTTATGACGTCTTCTAGCAATAACGCCTCTTTTAACTCTTGCCATTTCTTAACTCCTACGCGTAAGGTAACATTGATTTCACTTGCTTTACATCTGACTCATCAATCATGTCAGTTCCACGCAAGTTTCTTTTACGTTTGGTTGTCATTTTTGTCAAGATATGACTTTTGTTGGCGTAACCTCTTTTGAAGCCCGTAGCCGTCTTTTTAAAACGCTTCGCAGCGCCTTTTTTGGTTTTCATTTTTGGCATGATAATGCTCCTTTTTTTCTGTTAAAACTACAATAAGTAGCACGAAGTGCTTTGTGGCTGTCCCAAACTCATTGCTGTTAGCGAATAAAACTGAATTAAAATTCAGTTATTCTATGCTTTTAAATTCCTTTTCTTAGGTGTTTTTACCAATAGATTAGTTATTTCGCTACTTTAGGAGCGAGTAACATAATCATAAATCTTCCTTCCATTTTTTCAGGGCGTTGTTCTACAACAACTTCATCCTCTAAGTCTGAAACCAGACGGTCGAGCATTCTATTACCAAGTTCACGATGAGTCAACTCTCTTCCGCGAAACATGATAGTTACTTTCACTTTATTGCCTTGATTGATAAATTTTCGTAAATTCTTCAATTTAACCTGATAGTCAGCTTCTTCGGTATTTGGCCTGAACTTCACCTCTTTGAGCTGAATTTTCTTTTGTTTTTTCTTAGATGCCTGCTTTTTCTTCGAGTTTTCAAATCTGAACTTGTTGTAATCCATTATTTTACATACCGGCGGATCAGCTATTGGTGATATTTCTACCAAATCCAATTTTTGTTCTTTTGCTCTATCCAAGGCAGCATCTGTTGCCAGTACGCCAATTTGTTTGCCATCACTGTCAATTAATCTGACTTTCATTGCAGTGATTTGCTCATTCACTCTTGTTTGGTTTTGCTTAGCGATGTTAATTTATCCTCTGGTTAATTAATTTTTTTCAGACTGTTCTTTATTGAAATATTCCAACAATTCAGATTCTGTGAAATTCCCGACAGTCTCACCCTTGAGATTTCGTAATGTGACGGTTCCGTTTTCCATCTCTTTATTTCCAACAACCAGCATATACGAACACTTCTCTAGTGTATGCTCGCGAATTTTATAGCCGATTTTCTCATTTCTCAAGTCTAATTTTACTCTGAAGCCATTGTTTTGTAAAACATTGTAAATATTTTCTGCATAAGCGGCTTGAGCATCAGTGATTGACATGACTACCGCTTGAACCGGAGCCAACCAGAAAGGCATGTTTCCGGCATGGTGTTCAATCAAGATTCCCATGAATCTTTCAAATGATCCAAGAATCGCTCTGTGAAGCATAACCGGGACATGTTTGTTGCCGTCTTCGCCAATATAGGTTGCATCAAGGCGAGCGGGCATTGAGAAGTCAACTTGAATGGTTCCACATTGCCAAACACGACCCAGACAATCTTTTAGTGAAAATTCAATTTTCGGTCCGTAAAAAGCACCTTCACCAGGGAGTTCTTGCCATTCTAAACCTTTATTATCCAATGCTTGTGCCAAAGCCTGTTCGGATTTATCCCAGATTTCATCACTTCCAACTCTATTTTCCGGACGAGTTGAAAGCCGATAAATAATGTCTGTAAAACCAAAATCCTGATAAATTTCGTGAAGAAAGTCGATAAATTCGGAGACTTCTGATTGAATTTGTCCCTCTGTACAGAAAATATGTCCATCATCCTGCACAAATCCTCTGACACGCATCAAACCATGTAAAGCACCTGATGGCTCGTTTCGATGACAGGAACCGTATTCTGCGAGTCTTAAAGGCAAATCTCTGTAGCTTTTCAGGCCTTGATTAAATATCTGAATATGACAAGGACAATTCATTGGTTTAACTGCAAATTTACGTCCTTCTGATTCGACAGAAAACATATCATCGCCAAACTTGTCAGCATGCCCTGAGCGTTGCCACAAAGTAAAATCAACAATTTGTGGAGTATTGACTTCGTGATAATCGCGAAGAGTTAATTTCTTGCGCATATATTGTTGAACAGATTGGTACAAAGACCAACCGCCCGGATGCCAAAAAACCATTCCTGGAGCTTCTTCCTGAAAATGAAAAAGACTCATTCTTTTGCCTAGTTTTCTATGATCCCTTCTTTCGGCTTCTTCTAAACGGAATAAATAATCTTTTAAATCTTTTTTATCGCCCCAAGCCGTGCCGTAAATTCTTTGTAACATTTCGTTGTCGCTGTTTCCTCGCCAATAAGCGCCTGCGACATTCATTAATTTAAAAACTTTTAGCTTTGAGGTATTGGGCACATGAGGGCCACGACACAAATCAATAAACTCACCTTGTTTGTATAAACTGAGAGTTTCTCCTTCCGGAATATCACGAATGATTTCCGCTTTATACTTCTCACCCATGTTTTCAAACAACTTGATTGCATCATTTCTGGCCATAACTTGTCTTTCGACAGGTAGTTGTTGCTTGACAATTTTTTTCATCTCCTCAGAGATTTTTTCTAATTCTTCCTCTGAAAAGTGATGTTCACTGGAAAAGTCATAGTAAAAACCATTCTCAATCACAGGTCCGATAGTAACCTGAACTTTAGGGAAAAGTCTTTTTACAGCCTGAGCCATCAAATGGGCAGTTGAATGTCTGATAACTTCAATTCCTTCTTCATCTCTGGAGGTAATTATGGATAAGGTTGCATCATTGGTAATACTTGTTGATAAATCAACCAGTTCTCCATTAACTTTTGCAGCTAAAGCTGCATTTGCAAGACCCGCACCAATATCGGCTGCTACATCATAAGCTGATACTGTATTACTAAATTCTCTTTTTGAGCCATCGGCTAAAGTGATAATCGGCATAATTACTCAGATATTTGTTTATTTTTCAGTTAAAATTCAACGCAAAAAAAAAGCACATAAAAGTGCCTTTCCGCAAATCTATGTGTAAGACTAAAATTTAATTTATCGTCGTCGTTTTCATAGACTGATTATAACATCTAAAATATTATTTATAATCATTTTGTATTTTTTTTGTTAAAATCTGAGTTAATTTCATTTTATATCAGTAATTATGTCAGTCAGAATTGACAAATGGCTTTGGGCGACACGTTTTTTCAAAACCCGCGCACTAGCTAAAAAACACGTTGAAAGCGGTAAAGTTAAAGTTAACGGACAAAAAACCAAGCCTTCACGTTTGCTAAATTTGAATGATGTGCTCGAAATCAACAAGGAGGATTTAAATTGGGTTGTCGAAGTTTTACAACTGATTGAAAAAAGGGTTTCTGCCAAACTGGCTGCTGAAGCTTATGAAGAAACTCCGGAATCAATTCAGGCTCGCAATGACGCTGTTTTAGAGAAAAAACTGGTTTATTCATCAACACCAAAACCACCCAAACACCCTGATAAAAAGTCAAGACGACAACTGATAAGAATCAAACATAATCAATCTCAGTAAATCTCAGCAAATCAAGTAATAAAAAAGCCTCACAAGGAGGCATTTTTTTTTGTAATATTCTGAAAATTTAATTATTTTCTGGAATATGTGAAACCTACCAAATATTGGTTCATGTCTATTGAAATAGACTGACCTGGATCTAATGGATTTGATCCTGATACTTCTTCGCCATTTCCGTATACGAAAGACATGGTAATTTCAGCATTATCAGCTAATTGCTTAGTGAAGCCGGCTGTAATGTGTTGTTCGATCACGCCTGGAGCCAAGATATTGAAAATAACTTCGCTGGAATCAATCGGTTGATCGGCATTACTGTAACCAACTCTGAATGTCCAGTCATCGCTTTGTTGCCATTCGTAACCGGCTTTGACAATCGTCATATCATTCCAACCGAAACCAAAACCATTGCTTCCACCGCCACATCCAGGTCCTGTTGCTGCTTGTACTCCAGTAAAGAAATAATTATTTAAAGCATCAAAACACTCTCCTGAGAATAATGGCTCAATACCATTTCCGATTGATTTAACATCACTATAGTTAATTCTTTGTACATCAACGGCCAATACACCTTTTTCGCCAACATTTGCTGAAAAACCTACAGTCCATGTCTCTGGAATATCAAAGTCACCACCATCAGCATACAAACCCGCATAGTTATCGAATTCACTCATTTCCATCTTGGTTTGATAAGAAGCTGCGAAACGTAAATTCTCGGTGATACCTGCATTAAAACCTAATTTCAAACCATATCCAAATGATGAATCATATCCATTATTTGAAAGGTTCAATGGATCATTGGTAACACCTGCAAAACTGCTTAATCCTGTTGCTTTAAATCTTTGGAACGCACCGATTAAACTCACTCCTAATGATGAGTCTTCACCAATTTTTCTGGAATAAGTAGGGGCAATAAATAATTGCATCAAATCAACGCCTGTTGTGCCGCCAGCAAATGTACCCGGACCGGTTACAATTGTTTGGAAATCAGGGTGAAAAACATTTGCAGTACCACCTTGATATTCGGTATTCATTCCACCATTTCCGTAAACCATCAAACCGAAAGATGAATTATCATTCAGCATTTTATTCATAGCAAAACTTGGAATTGGGAATAATTGATTTTCTGACTTGATTGATTGTTGACCTAATGCGAAAGGCAATTGACAAGGTTGTACGCCCGGTTGTGAACATGAAGGAATCATGCCAATTGGTGCAAAACCTGCCGGTAATGATGGGTCTCCATCAACAGAATAGGCTCTGTCAGGGTTAAATAGACTTAAGCCTAAATCCCATCTGTCACCTGCAAAAACCATATTTGCCGGATTGTTTGCACCAGATAGAGCATCAATGTTTTTTACTTTAGCAACCCCTGCTCCTGCCATTCCTGATTCTTTTTGAGAATAAGCATGAGAAAAATAACCGTTTGTCGCTGATGCCGAACCAGCTGTCAACAATGCGGCTGAAATCGCAATAGTTAGTATTTTGTTTTTGTTTGAAAATTTCATATGAAAAAAGCTCCTGTTAACATTTTGTTAAAGATTAGCCTAAACAATTATATTTGTAAACAAATTCAATTATATTAGTCCGAGATAAATTAGCCATACCTTATATAGTGCAACTTTATACTGTTGTTGTTAGGGTTGATTTTAATTCAACAATTAATTTATTTTTCTAAACTAAGATTGACTTATTGATTGCATTAACGCAATCTCCGCCAGAGTGAATCGACTTTTCAAGAGCTTGGTTCATCATTATCAACAAATCTTCAATATCGCTTTTATAGGGATCAATGGATGCAACACCAATTGAAATTGATGGATGAAAAATAGAATATACATTGTCGCCGGATGAAACAACTTGCATAGTAGCAATTTTGGATTTTATATCTTCTGCAAACTGTACTGTTTCATAGTGAGAATTCAAGTCATTAATTAAGGCAAACTTGTTTCCACTTATTCTTGCTATACAAACATATTCGCGAGACCTTTGCTCGAAACACAAGAAATTTGAAAAAATGTTAAACTACCGTAGTTCACAAATTTATTAAAATCATGTCTTGGAAACAACTTAGCCAATCAAGCTTAGCCGACTCATTAGCTAGTCACCATAAATCCCTTGAAGAACTCGATGATATTCATGAATTACTGGACTGGAGTCGAATTGAAGCTCATCTGAGAGATATGTTTTCATCCAAACGAGGAGAGCCAGCATGGCCTCCGCTATTAATGTTTAAAATCATGTTACTGCAACAATGGTATGGACTGGAGTATGAAGGCATGGAAAAACAATTGGCACGAGATTTATTATTTCGTCGTTTTACCGGACTTGGTTTAAGTGATGGAACACCGGATCATACTGTTATCTGGCGTTTCCATAAACTGATTGGAAAATTAAAACTGGCAGAGGTTTTATTTGAAGAAATCAACCAACAACTTTGTGAACAAAACATTATGATTAGAGCCGGAGGAGTCAGTATTATTGACGCCACAATAATCGAAGCCAAAAACTCTCGTCCTAAAAATGGAAAAAACGGTGAGAATACACAGGATAAAGATGCTGCTTATACCAGTAAAAAAGGTTCAGATGGCAAGCTCAAAACCACTTATGGTTTTAAACTTCATGGTAACAGTGATGAAGATGCCTTTTACAAAAATACACCTGTACTGCTGCCAATGAGCATGATTCTAAACAATTTAAGAAACTGCTTACAGGAGAGGAATCTCAAGCTTATGCTGATAGTGCCTATAAAAGCAAGGAACATGATGAGTATCTTCAAAGGAACAAAATAAAAATAAAATACACGAGCGAGCCTACCGCAACAAGCCTCTGACTGAGAAACAAAGGCTGGCAAATACTTGGAGGTCTCAAGTTAGGAACCGTGTTGAAAGTGTGTTCGGCATTCTGAAGCTACATTATGGCATTGCCAAAGCCAGACATGGAGGATTAATGCAATTACATACATCAATAGGCTTTGCTGCCATGGCATATAACCTTAAAAGAGCGGTAAAAATACAAAATAGTTGTGCCTGAAATATGGCAAAACACCCCGATTAGCCCTCAAAAAGCTAGTCGGGATTAAGAAAATCGGAACAAATAGTGGTTTTTTATCGAAAATCGAAAAATCAGAAATTTTTATGAATCAAGCAAAAGTCTCTTCGGCACTGTAAATAAATCTGTGTATCTGCTTTAATTGAAATTTGTTAAAGTAGGTACATTATGAAAAATAGAAAAGAACTTGAAGCCTTAGGCAAAGAACTTGCCAAAGGTATAAAAACTCAAAAGGATTTGGCTGAATTCAGCCAAATCCTGAGCAAAATAACTGTTGAAGCAGCCCTCAATGCTGAATTGGATGACCATCTTGGTTACGATAAAGGGGGTTCACGGATTTCCCGAAATGCCCGCAATGGAACACTTCCAAAACAGTGAGAACCGATACCGGAGCATTTATTCTGGACACCCCTCGTGACCGTGATGGGGAGTTTGAACCGGAACTCATCAAGAAGAACCAAACCCGGTTCACAGCCATGGATGACAAGATTCTGAGCCTTTATGCCAAAGGCATGAGTACCCGTGAAATCGTTGATATGTTCCAGGAACTATACAGTGCTGACATATCAGCCGGCCTGATTTCAAAGGTCACCAATGCAGTCATCGACAGAGTCACCGAATGGCAGTCCCGTCCTTTGGATGCCGTTTATCCCATTGTTTATCTGGATTGTCTGGTGGTTAAGGTTCGACAAGACCGAAAAGTAATCAACAAGTCCGTTTATCTTGCTTTGGGCGTTAATATGGAAGGTCATAAGGAGCTTTTAGGCATGTGGCTTGCTGAAACTGAAGGTGCCAAATTCTGGCTGGGAGTCCTCACAGAATTGCAAAACAGAGGCGTTAAAGATATTCTCATTGCTTGTGTTGATGGATTAAAAGGTTTCCCCGAAGCCATTGAGACTGTTTATCCTGATACACAAATCCAGCTGTGTATCGTGCACATGGTGCGCAACTCCATCAAGTATGTTCCATACAAGGATTACAAGGCAGTTACAGTTCGGAAGAGCATTTATAAATCCATCACAGAAGATGAAGCTTTGGCATTGGATGAATTCTGTTCCAGTTGGGACGGTAATATCCACAGATTGCAAATCATGGAGAGCAAACTGGAACAATCTCAACACCTTTTTTGACTACCCTGAAGATATTAGAAAAGTCATTTACACCACAAATGCGATAGAATCACTCAATAGTGTTATCAGAAAGGTGATTAAAAAGCGTAAGATATTCCCTACTGACGATTCTGCCAAAAAGGCGATATTTTTGGCTGTAAAGAGGGGCCTCCCGCAAATGGACTATGCCCATTCGCAACTGGAAGCCTGCTTTGAATCGTTTTGTGATAGAATTTGAAAGTCGCTTAGGTGATTGTGTATGAGCGCAGATACACAGAATTGTTTACAGGCTCGTCTCTTCGCTAATTTCTAATAATTTCTTACTTAATTGAGCCAGTAAATTATCACCAAAAATTTCTCCTCTTTGCGAGTTGATTTCTCTAAAATCATCAATTGCTAAAACTATAATTGACAAGGCTTGATAATTATTCTTTTTCTCTTGCCAAATTTGACTCAGTTTGCGATTAAAGGTTTCTCTGTTATCCAATCCTGTTAAGTAATCCTTTTTTGTAACTCTTCCAACTGAGCCGAGACTGTCTGATACTGTTGTGATTGAGAACGTAATGTCTCATATAAATTTTGTTTAACTAATTTGATTTCACGATTAATGGTTTCGATTGACTTGTAAATTACTTTCAATTCTTCTGGAAGCGTTTCAACATCAGTATCTAATTCTTCACTGTTATAACTAAAGCCCATGTGTTGAATGGCTCTGGAAATATTTGAAAGTCTCTGAGTCCAGTATTTGCTCAGAATCACAGCCACAATTTCTGCTAAGACAATTATAAATATCACCACAATTGAGAATAACGCGATGTAACGATTAATGGCTTCTATTAAATATTTATCATCTTCAAGAAGGATTAGCTTCCAACCCCAATCTAATTTTTCATCATAGAAAAAATAGTTCTTATCGGCGCCAAGATTAATTCTAGTAAAATCCAACCCTATTACTGTTTTCTCATTTTTGGTTGAAGTAAATACAGATAAAGGTTTTAAATTGAGCGAATCTGATGCGAATAACACATTGTTATTCTGATCCAAAAGCACACCTTTATTAAATTCAGACTCATTCAAAAAACTTTTTATCTCTTTGAAATGCTCCAAAAGCATAGAACCTTGGATAATGCCTAATTTATCATTGGATTCAAGATTTGGAACTGAGTGACTAATGACAGCAATATCTTCAGTACCAATCCCTCTTCCCTTAAAACCTGGGGAAATATAGGCAGTATTTGTTTTCATTGCTTCAACAAAATACTCTCTGTCATCAATCATTAATTTGCCGGTTTTGGGTACAGAAAGATGTGATTTTTCAGGTATTGAAACATCAATAACCTCGCCACTACTGTCAGCAATTAATAATGTGTAAAAAAAACTTAATCGGTTATGTGCTGTCTTAAGATGTTTTTTCCTTTCCTCAGGGTTATCCCATACATAAGACATACTATGTACAACTTCGTTTATTGCTAATGAGTTTGAATTGATTTTTACATTAAGATCACTTTTAATCTTGTTGTATAAAACATTGCGTTGGTTTTTCTGATGAGTGTATGCTTCTTGAATTTCAAGGTGAATAATTACGTTAGAGGTACATAAGGTAATTGCCAATAAAATTATCGACAAATGAAGTGCATAAACTTTTCTCAATGTAGTTCT
This sequence comes from Gammaproteobacteria bacterium, assembly GCA_041395445.1. Classification (NCBI taxonomy): domain Bacteria; kingdom Pseudomonadati; phylum Pseudomonadota; class Gammaproteobacteria; species Gammaproteobacteria bacterium. Next base: position 110,677 of record JAWLAO010000001.1, read on the forward strand.
GATACTTTGCCTATCATCGACAAAAAGTTTGTATCCCCATCGATTGGCTATGATTACTGAGGCAATAACCACATTCACCAAGGCGTTAAATATGAGTTTGATATAATACAGGTAGCTTTGATGTTCAAACATTGCATCCAGGTGGTTCCATTGTATTAGGCTGAGTGGAATTCCAACTAAAACCCAATAACATAATGCGCTGAACAATAAATTATTTATATAATTGCGATAGAGGAATGAGATGCATAAGGCTTCTAGCGAATATAAAAGGAATAACCAAAGATTCCAGTTGCTGTCTATTAAAGATAAACTCGAAATGACACCGACCATAAAGGCCGATTTTATATCTCTGTAAACAGCAATAACATAAACAAGAGAAGAAGCTAAAACCAGATTGATTTCATAAAGAAAAAACGGTACTTCCAGCAGATTCAGAAGAGCTCCGAATATACCTAACAGAACCAATTTGAAAAGAATACTCCCTTTAATTTTATGTGTCCCCCGATCCAACCAATCTCGATTTGAACAATACATTGATTAACGTGAGAATTCAACCTAGATAAAAACCGAACCATAAAATTAAACCCTGGAAAATAAATAAGATATATCTATCTAGCTTTTACAGACCAAAAATGAGATAATGGCGAGTTTTGAAATATTTTGGATATCTAAATGAAATTTCTTGATGAATTAGGCGTAAATAAAACCAACCTCGGATCCTGTTTTGGACACAATGACTGGATAGATAATAAAGACTCCGGTTTGATTGAATCATTCAACCCGGCAACTGGGGAGCTAATAGGCTCTGTATATTCAGCGAGTGAAGCTGATTATGAAAAAGTCGTGACTGAGGCTCAAAAAGTATTTAAAGAATGGCGTAAAACACCAGCTCCTAAAAGAGGTGAAGCAGTTCGAGTGATAGGAGATGCGCTTCGTAAACATAAAGACGCGCTCGGGTCATTGGTCGCTGCGGAAATGGGTAAAATCAAATCCGAAGGTGATGGCGAAGTTCAGGAAATGATAGATATGGCTGATTTGGCAGTGGGAATGTCCAGACAGTTATATGGAAAAACCATGCACTCTGAACGCCCCGGGCACAGAATGTATGAACAATGGCATCCACTCGGAGTTGTTGGAATTATTTCAGCGTTTAATTTTCCTGTGGCAGTCTGGTCATGGAATGCTTTTGTGGCTGCTGTATGCGGAAATGTATGTATCTGGAAGCCCTCCCCTAAAGTTCCTTTGTGCTCTATCGCAGTTCAGAATATTTGTAATAAAGCTCTCGAAGAAGCCGGATTTCCTCCAATTTTTATGCTTTTCAATGATGGTTCTAATGAGCTGGCACAAAAATTTGTTGACGATTCTCGAATCAATTTAATTTCGTTTACTGGCTCTTGTCACGTTGGAAAACAAGTTGGCGTTCAGGTTGCCAAACGCATGGGCAGAAGTTTACTCGAATTGGGTGGTAACAATGCTCTAATAGTTGATAAATCCGCTGATTTAAAACTGGCAATTCCTGCAATTGTTTTTGGAGCCGTTGGTACAGCCGGTCAGCGTTGTACAACCACTCGCCGTTTGTTTTTGCATGAAGACATTGCAGATGAAGTGACTGAAAAATTGGTTAATGCATATAAACAAGTCAAAATTGGCAATCCATTAAATACAGATACATTAATGGGACCGTTAATTGATGAAACCTCAGCGAACACGTTTTTGGATGCGGTTCAAAAAGCAAAGGATTCAGGTGGTGAAGTTCTAACAGGTGGAACAAGAGTCGATGGCGAAGGTCACTTTGTTACGCCTTGTATCATTAAAGCACAAGCGGATTGGCAAATTGTTAAAGATGAAACGTTTGCTCCAATTCTTTATGTTATGACATTCTCTGATATTGATAAAGTGATCGAAGAGCAAAATGACGTGGTTCAGGGTTTATCTTCAGCATTATTCACCAATGATTTGCGTCATGAAGAGAAATTCTTGTCATCATTTGGTAGTGATTGCGGAATTGCGAACATTAATATTGGTACCAGTGGTGCTGAAATTGGTGGAGCCTTTGGTGGTGAAAAAGAAACCGGAGGTGGCAGAGAAGCCGGTTCTGACTCATGGAAAGCGTACATGCGTCGTCAAACCAATACAATCAACTATTCTACTGAATTGCCGTTAGCACAAGGCATTAAATTTAATCTTGATTAAAATAGCTTAATTGGGGAAACATACTGTTTCCCCTTTTTGATTATGTTTGAATATCTCGGAAGAAAGTTTTTACAGCAATTACCATCTGAAATGGCTCATGACTTCAGCATCAAGTTGTTAGGTAGTCCATTGTCTCTTATTGCTTGTCAAAAAACCATTGAGAATCCTGTAGAGCTTTTCGGTTTAAAATTTATTAATCCTGTTGGACTTGCGGCAGGTTTTGATAAAAATGCGGATGCGATCAGCGGGTTGTCAAAACTTGGATTTGGTTTTCTTGAGTTTGGAACAGTGACGCCAAAACCCCAACCTGGCAATCCCAAGCCAAGGTTATTTAGATTGCCAAAAAATCAGGCAATTATTAATCGTATGGGATTCAATAACAAAGGTGTGGATTATCTAGTCAAGCAACTTAAGAAAAATCGACCTGATGCCGTTTTAGGAATAAATATAGGTAAGAATAAAAATACTCCGAATGAATCTGCCGTTGATGATTATTTGTATTGTTTTAATAAAGTATGCCTGCTTGCAGATTATGTAACAATCAATATTTCATCACCGAACACTGCTGATTTGCGTCAGTTGCAAGAAACTGAAAAACTCTCACACCTACTGGGAAAACTCAAACAGGCGCAAACTGAAACTCAAAAAAACAATAATAAATATACCCCTATTCTCGTTAAAATCGCTCCGGATCAGGACGAACAAAACACCATCTCAATCGCTGAAACAGTTAAAAATTTAGGAATGGATGGAATTATATGTACAAATACAACGGTTTCACGTGAAAGTCTGTTTGATGAAAATGATATTAACCAGACCGGCGGATTAAGCGGAAAGCCTGTTTTATTGAAATCCAATGAAGTGATTCGAATCGTTCGTTCGACAGTTGGTCCGGATTTCCCGATTATTGGTGTTGGCGGAATTTTGACAGAAGAGGATGCAATGAGTAAAATACACGCAGGTGCAAATCTACTGCAAATTTATACCGGCCTGATTTACAAAGGACCTGAATTAATCAAGAATATTAATAAGACAATCTTGTCAGAAAAGAATTAATTACATGAAAGTAAAAGAAAATTTTAACCTAAAAAAACATAATACATTAGCTTTAGACTGTTTTTGCGACCAATTTATTTTGGTTGAGAACTTACACGATGTGGAGCAAATCGTTCCATTTGTTGGGAAGCAAGGTATCTTTGTTCTGGGTTCAGGAAGCAATATTGTTCTGACAAAAAACATAGAAAAGCCTGTGGTTCATCTGACTTCCAGATTTCATGCCAGAGTGGCCGACGGAATCACTGTTGCCTGGGCAGGCTCAAAATGGAGTGATTTTGTTATGTGGGCTGCAAAAAAAGGACTTGGCGGCATTGAAAATCTGGCTGCAATTCCCGGAACAGTTGGCGGAGCTCCTGAACAGAACATAGGTGCTTATGGTGTTGAAGTTAAGGATACAATCGTTTGGGTCGAAGTTTTCAACTATCGTACCAATGTTTTCCAAAGGCTCAGCAATGCAGAGTGTCGATTTATGTATCGAAGTAGTATTTTCAGAGAAACTGAGAACCCTTGGATTATTACCAGAGTCGCTTTTGAGTTAAGACCAAACTCTGAAAAGAACCTGTCTTATGATGGTATTAAAGCTGAATTGAAATCACGAGATATTCTTGATCCATCGTATCTAGATATTGCAAATGCAGTTACAGCCATCAGACAAAGAAAATTACCCGATTATACAGAGTTGCCAAATGTCGGAAGCTTTTATAAGAACCCAATTATTGATGAAAAACAATATAAAAAGTTATCCAGAAAATACGATGATATTGTTGCCTACCCTCTTGAAAACAACCACTTTAGGTTAAGCGCAGCTTGGCTATTGGAAAAATGTGGCTTTAAAGGACATCGTATGCATGAGTGCGGGTTTTCTGATAAACATGCTTTAGTTTTAGTTAATTATGGCAATGCAACCGGCAGAGAAATCATCAGTTTGAGTAAAGAAGCCATTCGATCTGTGAACCAAAAATTTAAAATTAAGCTAAAGGTTGAACCGCAGGTTGTATAAAGCTTGAAGCTAACTTGTATTTTATAGGTTTTCGAGTAAATAACACCTTTCTAAAAGAAAATCACAACCTTGTTCCTGAAACTTTGGTTCTTCATTAATAATGTCGATTTCTTCGAGTAATCTAATATTGAAATAATCTTTATAAAACTGATTCACTTTCTCAATTGTTGTAGAAAATGGAGGGCCAGTTGGACCTCTTTTTTTCTCAAACTCTAATGTAATCAACAAAGTTTTTACATTTTCATTAAATAACTCATACATTTTCTTAGTATATCTTTTCGCAATATCATCGGGTAATGCGATAAATGCAGCTCGATCATAAACAGCTTTGGTGTTTTCAAGCATATCGTGGTTCAAATTAAAAAAATCACCTTGATAAATCCGAATATTTTGATATTCATAATGAACAAACTTCTCTTCAAATATTTTGGTAAAATTAATTTGATTTTCTGCAAAGAGTTGTTCAACTGCCAATTCACTTAATTCCACACCAATAACTTTATAGCCCAAGTCATTTAACCAAAGCATGTCTATACTTTTGCCACAAAGCGGAACAAAAACTGTATCGCCTTTTTCTAAGGATAAAGAATTGAGATACTTTATCAATAAAGGATGAACTGAATTCTTATGAAATCCGGTTTGATTATTTTGCCACTTTTCCAGCCAAAAATCTTTTTGCATTATTATGTGTTTCCGCTATTGAATTAAATAGATTGCTCGTATATTCTAATGCCAATTAAAAAACAGAACCATAAAGTGACAAAAAACTTACCAAATATTTTAACCGTTTCCAGAGTTGCTCTCATACCGGTGATGATATTGTTTTTTTATTTGCCCTTTGAGTGGAATCGAATAGCTGCTTGTACTGTTTTCTTCTTCGCTTCTATCACAGATTTTTTTGATGGATATTTTGCTAGGAAACACAAAACATATTCTCGATTCGGAGCTTTTTTAGATCCTGTCGCCGATAAAATTACAGTCACAACAGCTTTAGTCATCCTTTTACAAGATCACCCTACTATTTTAATGATGATTGCTACCACAGTGATTATCGGACGTGAAATTACTATTTCAGCACTCCGAGAATGGATGGCTGAATTAGGTGAAAGAACAGCAGTTAATGTGGCATTCATCGGCAAAGTGAAAACATTGTTTCAGATGTTCGCAATCGGTTTTTTACTCTACGAGAGGGACTTATGGGGCATGCCTGTTTATATCATCGGGCTGACTCTTTTATACATTGCAGCAGCTTTAACTTTATGGTCAATGTATGTTTATTTAAGAGCGGCTTGGCCGATGATGAAAGAGACAATATAGATTCTCAAATAAAGTCAAAATAAACACTTTTTTTGAAACTTAATTGTTGACAAATCAACTTCTCAATATAAAATGTGCAAACTCTTTTGCGGGAATAGCTCAGTTGGTAGAGCACAACCTTGCCAAGGTTGGGGTCGCGAGTTCGAGTCTCGTTTCCCGCTCCAAATTTCAGTGCAAATGCAAGCACTATTCAGTTTTAAAATATCAACTACCAGTGATAATTTTTAACGAAAAAAGGGCTGGATGGTAGAGTGGCTATACAGCGGTTTGCAAAACCGTGGACACCAGTTCGAATCTGGTTCCAGCCTCCATTTTCAGCAACAAATTGTACCCTGCCCGGGTGGCGAAACTGGTAGACGCAAGGGACTTAAAATCCCTCGGTGGTAACACCGTGCCGGTTCGACTCCGGCCCCGGGCACCATTTATTTACCATTCTTTATTTCTTAACAACTCTACTCCTCTGTACCAACCCCTGACCTCAGAAATACTCGAATCGTTGGGAAAATCTCTCAGGATTTCTTCCAATAACGCAACCGCTTTGTCTTTGGTTTCCGGTTGGTTATAAAGCACTTGAGCTAAAGTAAAATAGTTTGGAACAATGTCAGCATGATAAGGGTACTTTTTATGAAACTCTCTCACTAAAGTTGGAATATATTGATTCTTGTTATTATTAACAGCATAGCTAACAAGTTCTCTAACATCATCCGGTTTGTGTTCAATAAAAGACTGCCCAGAATCCAAATGATCTCGAAATAGATTAAATGCTTTTCTAGGTTCGTTTAATTCCAGAAGATGATGTATTTTATAGGCAACTTCCTTATTCGTTGGACTGTAAAGTTTTTGCTGCATCGCTCGTTTATAGAGACCTTGTAAAGTAGCTCCTCTGTCACCTTCTTTTTGTTGTTGAATAATAATTGCCAGAGCTCGGTCTTCATCGTCATTATCAAGCAGATTTCTGATAGTTTCATAAGCAGGATTTTCCGGCTTTTTCTCAATATTGATATAATCATTATCTGTATGTTTAATACCAATACCTGCTAAATCAAATTGATAGCGTTTCTGAAAAACGATATACCCCATAATGTGAAAATTTAAAATCAGAAATGAAAACTCTATAAAGCTGGAAACAATTCCATCAATAAAAACAGGGAAATATTTGAAGACAAAAGGATTGATAATAATCTCATGCAAGAAAATCGTAAACAACCAAAAACCGACAAATAACAAATAGGAAATATGGGTGGTTTTAATCACTCTGAAAATATTGATTGGGTTGAGAGCAAATAACAACGAATTCGTCAAAGCTAAACTCATATAAACCGCTGGAGTCACAAAAGCGGTCGCACTAAGCACATAGTACCTATACGCAGCATTGACTCCTTTATACTCCATATATCTGAGCGTTCCTTCAACCAATAATGCAATCACAAAAACCTTAACCGCAATAGCGTTAGTGACCAGATAATTCTGCCGAACTTCATGGGGAGACATATCACCGGCAGCGACATAAGCCAGGATGTCAAATGCCAATTTATAAACCATCATCATGATAGCAACATTACCAAATAAATACAGCAAAGGAGAAAGCGGATAAAGCAGATAGAACAATGAAAAAACCGCCAAGAATGGCATCACCTGCCAGCTAAAAAGATAACTGATAAAATAATGTAAGTTAAAGATAAATAGCTTTTTGGTGTTGATAATTTGTTTTCTATTTTCAGTCATATTTCGGTCAATTTACTATCTTTGGAGCTTTCTCAATTAGTTTCAACCCCTTATACCATGATAATATCTCAGGCATATATCGGTCATTCGGATAATCTTCGATTAAAGTAAGCAATAACTCTTTTGCTTTGGCTCTTGTTTTTCTATTTTTATAGAGCACCTGAACCAGAGAAAAGTAATTCCTCACAATATCTTCATGGTAAGGGTATTTTTCATGAAACCCTCTGACAAAATGTGCAACATGTTCCGTTTGATTGGTAATCATAGCATATTGAACTAATCGGCTAATGTCAAATGCGGCGACTTCGGTGTATTCATTTCCAGATTTGATATGATTGATTACAAGATGAAATGCTTCTCTGCGTTTATTCGCATTGAGATATGTATGAGCTCTGTCTGCGACATCCATATTGGTTGGAGTGTATTTTTTTCTGGTTTCAGCCTGTTGTTTTAACTCCTCTAATTCAGGGCTATAATCCCCGTTTCTCTGTAAATCGGCAATCAAATTGAGGGCATTATCAAACTCATGAAAGCGAATATGTTTTTTTACTTCCTCGTGAGTGGTGACTATTTTATTGTACTTAACTTTTAAAATATCATCATCAATATTCTTGAAGCCCAAATATTCAAGGTCGTATAAATATCTGTTTTGAAAAACCAGATATCCCATAATATGAAAATTTATAATCAGGAGTAAAAACTTAAAGAAAACCGACACCACTTGATTGGCAAAAACAGGTAAATATTCATAAGCATAAATATTAATTACGGAATCATATAACTTTGAAGCTCCAAACCAAAATAGTACAAACACAATATACGAAGAAAACGAAGCACCAATTACTTTTATCAAAACTCTTGGGTGGAAAGCTAATAATAAAGAGTCAGTTAGTGCCAAAACCATGAATATAGCTGGCGTTATAAATGTTGTTAATATCTGAAAGGAATACGCCACTTGCTCTCCATAACCTTTCTCAGCTATCAGGAACAATATCATTTCTATCATCAGGCTTAGAAAAGCAACTTTTAGAAATACTTCATCACTAACAGGATAGCTCTTATCAAACAATGGAGACATATTCCCTCTTGCTGATTCAACAAGTACCTCAAATGCAAAGTTGTAAAACAACGCCAGAAAAACAAGGTTTACTAAATATGAAATTATTATGGTGTAATTATTTGTATCAAGGTGAATGGAAAATATTGAATAGAAGATGAGCGTAAATACAACTTGTCCACTCAAGGCAAAGCGAATAAAGTACCAAATATTAAAAAGAAAGAACTTTCTGGTATCAATATAGGCTTCCTTTTTAGCCATAGTTTGATTCTACAAAATCATTCATAATCTGTAAGAATTCATCAGCGATATTTTCACCTCGAAGCGTGTGTGTTTTTTTGCCTTGAATAAACACTGGTGCCGTTGGTGCTTCGCCGGTTCCAGGCAATGATATGCCAATATCCGCATGTTTGCTTTCCCCAGGACCATTGACAATACAACCCATAACGGCGACATTCATATTTTCTACACCGGGATATTGAATCCGCCATTGCGGCATTTTGACACGAATAAACTCTGTGGTTTTCTTTGCCAATTCCTGAAAAAACGTGCTGGTCGTTCGACCACAACCGGGACAGGCCGTCACCATTGGCGTAAAAGATTTCAAACCCATGGTTTGTAAAAGCTGCTGAGCGACTATGACCTCCTCAGTCCGGGATTGATTCGGCTCAGGCGTGAGAGAAATTCGAATGGTATCCCCTATTCCTTGTTGTAAAAGAATACTTAAAGCAGCAGTCGAAGCTACTATTCCTTTCGAACCCATACCGGCTTCGGTTAATCCCAAGTGCAAAGGATAACTACATCGTTGAGCTAGCTTTTGATAAATATTGATTAACGGCTGAACACCGCTGACCTTGCAGGAAATAATAATTTTATCTGCACTCAATCCGAGTTCTTCAGCTTGTTTGGCACTTTCCAGTGCCGATACAATCAACGCTTCTTCCATCACATCCTGTGCCTCATGAGGTTCGTCCAACTGATTGTTTTCATCCATCATTTTTGCCAGTAGTTTCTGATCAAGACTTCCCCAATTAGCTCCTATGCGAACCGGTTTGTCATTTTTAATGGCAATTTCAATGATTTGAGCAAACTGCGTGTCTTTCTTCTTGCCAAAACCAACATTTCCCGGATTTATGCGGTATTTTGCCAGCTTTTCAGCACATTTGGGATATTTTGAAAGCAATACGTGACCGTTATAATGAAAATCGCCAATCACAGGAACATTGCAACCGGCAGCACCAAGCCGATCAATAATTTCAGGAATGGCTGCTGCAGCCTCTTCTTTATCAACTGTCACACGAACCAACTGTGAACCCGCTTGCCAAAGTTGATAAATCTGCTCAACAGTTGACTGAACATCGGCTGTATCGGTATTGGTCATGGATTGCACTATCACTTCATTGCCACCGACAATGCAATCACCGACTCTGACCGGAATTCTGGATAAGTTTTTCATTATTATGATTCGCTAGGTTGTTTGATTAAAGCTAAAAGCTGTGAATATCTCTGTGCTCCAATTATACTTCGTGACAGCATAATTGACACCGATTTTGTTGAACCTTTGAGCCAGATAAACAGATATCCTCGCGTTATCCAATAATCTTTAACAGAGACGTCATGCTGGTTTTGACCTTGCTTACAAATCCATTGATTTTGTTGATTCACCCAAAATTCCGCACCATAATTTGAACTGATTTTCCGTGATAGAAAGTAGAAAATAACAACCAAAACAATCTCAATAGCAACTAAAAGCCAACCTCGAAGTCCTGCAAAAAGCATAAAAATCATTTGGAAAATGATGAAAATTTGCCCGAATCGGTTCAAGTTCAGAAATTCATTGCTCTTAATTTTAAGCATTAAACTTTATCAGCTAATTTCGGATTGATTTTATGAACCAGCTGTTTATCATTCTCGTTTTCAGGTATTAAATGACCACAAAACCAATCCCAAAGCAATGTGTCTTGATTATCTAGTAGCCGGTCAAACTCTATTAGTTCTTCATCTGACATTTGTTCATAATGGCTATCCATAAAGCGGATTAAAATCACATCCAGCTCTTTAGTTCCTCGACGACAACGCCATTGCAGATAGCCTTTTTTGAGTCTTTCACTCATAAATCCACCAGTTTTCCGGGGTTTATAACATTATTTGGGTCAAACACTTGCTTGATTTGCTTCATGATTTCTATTTCAGCATCACTTCGAGTGTAACCCAGATAGGGTTTTTTAATCAAGCCGACACCATGTTCCGCCGAAACACTGCCTTTCATGTCCTGTATCAAACCATAAACATGTTTATTAACATCTTCACAAGCGGACTTAAATTCAGCAATGGTCATTTCCTCAGATTTGATAATATTCAAATGCAAATTACCATCACCAATATGGCCAAACCAGACCAGTTCAAAATCAGGATAATATTCATTAACCAAAACATCTAAACGATTCATAAACTCAGGAACTTGCGAAACTTTTACTGAAATATCATTTTTATAAGGCGAAAAATGAGCAATTGATTCACTGATTCCTTCACGGTATTGCCAGAATTGTTCGGCTTGTTCTAACGATTGACTAATCAGCCCGTCGACAATGTCACCGTTTTCCATACCTTGTTCAAAGACTTGCATAACCGCTTCCTCTGAACTTTGTTCAGGATTGTCAAACTCACACAAAACATAGCATGGAGCTTCATCTTCAAATAGCCTTTCCAGCTGCCGGTGGCTGCAAACATGTTTCAAGGCGATATCGGTGAAAAACTCATAGGCTGATAAGGTTAAATGCTTTTTCGCTAACGTAAATACTCTCATAACAGCATCAAGAGATGATAAAGCTAGCAACATGACACTCTGTTCAAGCGGTGGCTTGACCAATTGTATAGTTGCTTCTGTGATAATTCCAAGAGTTCCTTCAGACCCAATAAACAAATGACGTAAATCATAGCCTGTAGCGTTCTTAATCAAACCATTGTTAAGTTCCAGAACATCACCTTTTCCGGTAACCACTTTCAAGCCAACAATGGAATCACGTGTCATTCCATAACGCAAAACACGAATCCCTCCGGCATTTGTTGCGATATTTCCACCAATCTGACTAGAACCGCTTGAGGCAAAATCCACCGGATAGAACAATCCTTTTTCTTCGGCATAATTTTGAAGCTGTTCGGTAATCACACCGGATTGAACAGTTACCTGAGCATCGTGCTGATTAAATTCGACAATATTTCGCATTTTTTCCATTGATACAACGACTTCTCCCTGAGTTGCAAAAGCTCCGGCGCTATAACCGGTACGTCCACCTGAAGGAACGATTTTAAAATTGTGCTGATTGGCGAGCAGAATTAACTTTTGTATATGCTCTGTGGTTTTCGGAAAAACAACACAACAAGCATTCACTTCATGAAATCGTGTCCAGTCACGACCGTAATTGAGTAAATCATCCAGTTCGGTCGAAAGCTCTATATTAGCAATCTCTAATTTTATGCAATTAATAATTTCAGATATATCCATGAACGGTTACAATAGTCGCGTCAAAGTTCCAATTATCGAAGATTATGAGCAAACTGTCATTAAGTAAAGAGAAAATAAAAGTAGTTTTATTGGAAGGTGTCCACCCTTTGGCGGAAGAATTGTTCCGAAAAGATGGTTATAACAATGTTCATTATCTGAAAGATTCACCTGAGCCGGAAGCTCTGAAAGAACTGCTTTCAGATGCTCATATCCTTGGAATTCGCTCCAGAACATTTCTCACCGATGATATATTAAGTGCCTGTGATAAATTGATGGCGATCGGCACATTTTGCATTGGCACCAACCAAATCAACTTGGAAATTGCAAAAAAACAAGGGATTCCGGTTTTTAATGCACCATTTTCAAACACTCGATCCGTTGCTGAACTGGTTTTGGCAGAAATCATCTTCTTAATGCGTGGAATTCCGCAGAAAAATGCGGCCGCTCACCGTGGAGAATGGCAAAAAACCGCCTCGAACTCTTATGAAATTCGTAATAAAAAACTGGGAATAGTTGGATTTGGACATATTGGTTCTCAACTTGGCGTCCTCGCGGAATCTATGGGAATGCAGGTTTATTTTTACGATATTGAAAACAAACTGCCGATGGGAAATGCAAAGGATTTGGAGTCTCTGGAACAGCTTTTATCTGAAGTTGACGTGCTTAGCTTACACGTTCCTTCAACTCCTGAAACCCACAATATGATTGGCAAGAAACAATTACAAAAGATGAAGCCAAACAGCTATCTCATCAACGCTGCCAGAGGCGATGTGGTAGTGATTGAGGATTTGATTGATGCTTTGGAGTCCGGTCATCTTCAAGGAGCAGCTTTAGATGTTTTCCCCGAAGAACCGGGAAGCAATCTAGAACCATTCACCTCGGAACTGATAAAATATGATCAGGTGATTATCACTCCGCATATTGGTGGAAGCACTCAGGAAGCACAGGTCAACATTGCCAATGAAGTGGCAAACAAACTGATTAAATACTCAAATAACGGCAGCACTTCTTCCGCTGTCAACTTCCCGCAAGTTTCTTTGCCTGAACTTGTCGAGGGGCGAAGTCGTATCATGCATATTCATGAAAATAAACCAGGTGTTTTAGAAAAAGTAAACCATGTGTTTTCAGTGTTAGGCATGAATATTTCGGCACTTCATTTACAAACCGAAGGTGAAATTGGTTATGTGATTTTGGATGTGAACGGCACTGATGTTGATGATTTGAAAAATAATTTGGAGCAAATTGACGGAACCGTTCGTGTTCGTATTCTGCATGGAAGTTAACTAGTGGATAAAGGCAAAATTTCAGGAATTATTTTAGTTGTAATTGTCGCTGGAATTGCGACACTAATTGCTCAAATCCCGGCAGTAAAATCTCTAGCAATCAGTCCGCTTGTGATTGGAATTGCTTTGGGAATCGTGATTGCAAATACCGTAAGAAGTAAAATTCCGCAATCGTGGTTAACCGGAGTGTTATTTTCGGCAAAAACATTGCTGAGAATAGCGATTGTGTTTTACGGATTTCGTATCACTTTTCAGCAAATCGCAGAAATTGGTTTAGAGGGGTTATTAGTTTCAATCATCATGCTCACAAGCACTATGATTATTGGTACTTTGGTTGGTATTAAACTTCTAAAACTGGATCGAGACACTTCCATCCTGGTCGCCTCAGGGAGTGCGGTATGCGGTGCAGCAGCTGTTCTGGCAACCGAAGATGTGCTCAAATCCGAAGCCTACAAAACCGCAATTGCTGTAGGAACGGTGGTATTATTCGGTACGATTTCCATGTTTCTCTACCCTATTCTATTTAAAACCGGAATCTTAAATATGCAAGCCACTCAATATGGGCTCTATGTCGGCGGTAGCGTGCATGAAGTGGCTCAAGTTGTTGCTGCAGGTGGTGCGATTGATGCCGCTGCAAGCGATACAGCAGTGATTGTTAAAATGACCCGTGTGATGCTAATCGCTCCGATGTTGTTGATTCTCGGTTGGATATTGGCTAAAACACAAAATCACTCTTCAGATACCAAATCAAAAATAGTCATTCCGTGGTTTGCTGTGTTATTTATTGCAGTAGCAGGATTTCACTCTTTGCACTTGCTCCCGCAAAATATCGTCAGTTCAATCAATCACGCGGATACATTTTTACTGACAATGGCAATGTCTGCTCTCGGAATTGAAACTCATCTTTCAAAATTCAAACAAGCCGGATTAAAGCCAGTCCTGTTGGCTTTGATTATATTTGCTTGGTTACTATTTGGCGGATATTTTGTAGTATTGAGTTTAAGTTGAATTAGGTTATTAACTTCTTAACTCAATAATTATTGGTGGAATTTCAGGCTTTTCATTCGAAAAATCAATATTACTTAACAATTTTTCTGATGCTTCTTTTGCATCCTGTTCAGAGGAAGCGTGAATAGTTGCTATCGGTGTTTGAGAATCAACAAAGTCACCAATATGAGCAAAATCACTCAATCCAACCGAGTAATCAATTGAATCTGTTGCAACTTTTCTTCCTCCACCTAAATCCACCACAGCCATGCCGATTTCGCGACAATTCATGGATGTTATAAAACCTGACTGTTTGGGAAATACTTTTTTAATAACAGGAGCTTGTGGCAAGTATTTGGCTGAGTTATCGACAAAATCATTTGGACCTCCATGAGCAGAAACCATTTTGGCAAAAATCTCCGCAGCCTGACCATTTTGTAAAACTTTTTCGACTTGCAAAATACCTTGCTGATTGTTTTCAGCGAGATTTCCTATCACTAACATATTTGCACAAATATTTGTGACCAGTTCATGAAGCACTCTTTCTTGTTTGACACCTGTTAAATAATCAATGGTTTCCTGAACCTCGAGAGCATTTCCGGCAGTGTAACCAATAACCTGACTCATATCGGTGATTAAAGCTCTGGTGTTCACTGTGGAAACAGCAACAATCGTCTCAGCCAGTTCCTTTGCCATACCCAAACTTTCTGCAAATGCTCCACTGCCACATTTAATATCCATAACTAAACCATCCAGGTCTTCAGCAAGTTTTTTGGAAAGAATAGATGCAGTAATCAGAGGAATACAATCGACGGTTGCGGTAATATCACGGGTTGCATAAAAGCGTTTGTCAGCCGGAGCTAAGTTCGCCGTTTGTCCAATGATTGAACAACCGATGCTTTTAACAATTTGTCTGAATTTTGAGTTATCAGGAGTTGTACTATATCCCGGAATGGACTCCAATTTATCCAAAGTTCCGCCAGTATGACCCAATCCACGTCCTGAAATCATTGGTACATAACCACCACAAGCTGCAATAATTGGCGCCAGCATCAAACTGATTTTATCACCAACACCACCGGTTGAATGTTTATCCAAAACCGGACCATTGAGATTTTCATTCTGCCATGAAATCACTTCACCTGAGTTCAACATACTTGTTGTCAGATGAACAGTTTCATCGGGTGTCATTCCACGAAAATAAATGGACATTGCCAAAGCGGCAATTTGACCTTCGCTCACTGAGTGATTTACCACGCCACGAATAAAATACTCAATCTCGTCTTTGCGGAGGATATTACCGTCACGCTTCTTTCTGATGATTTCCTGAGGTAAGAACTTCATTTAATTTATTGTTATAACTATTTATTTTACAAGGAATTTTATTATCATGATTGCATCATAATTTATTTCCGGAATAAATCAAATAATTAATCACAAATTAAGATAATTATCCTCTATAAGCCAATTTATAAACACCTGTTAAAATTAACAAACATACAAGAAAAGAACTAATGTCGTGAGAAATAAAATGAGCGCCACGAAGCTGTTGTACGACTCCAAACACAACCCCAAGAGTGATCCCAAATAATAGAGCCTTATTTTTCAAATGATGGTTATTAACCTTTAAATAGTAAAAAAATACAATTCCACTATACCCAATACCGGCATGACTGGCGGGAAAACAATGTTTTGATGTAAGGCTAGTTTCGGAATATTCAAACAATGAAAAGAAAGGTTTATCACCACCATATCTGAGCAAGTCCCAAGGACAATCTGCATCAAATATTTGTTTGAGTATAGCTATAGAAGCAACACACAATACAACTGAAATCAAAACTACAGTCAAATCATAAATATTTTGCTTGTCAGCTTGATTGCGGTACATTTCAAACAAGGAATATATTAAAAAAAGAAATATAACAATTACAAGATAGCGTGCGCCTTTATGCATAATTGTTTCCGTCCAGAAAGCATATTTTAAATCCCAATTTGTAAGCTGATAAATTTGGTCAGCTAGCACAAAATCTATATTAAAACTTTTGACAACAATCAGTAACAAGATACATGCTGAAATTAATAGAATTTCAGTTTTTCCAACAGTGTAACTAGTTCGATTATTAGTCAAAGATTCACTGTTTTGATTGACATTGATAGAAAATATCTCTGGATTGATCATAGTATTCTGTTTGTATTTGAGCTATGCCAAGCATAGAGTGAAAGAAATTGTCGTGAGATAAACGGATATCTTTACCTGTTAGTAAACATTGAAAATCGAGTGAAGTTGACTCTTGCAAAGAGTCTGACAACCAAATGATAAATGGAACTTTTGTTTGCTCATTTGGTGCAAACATATAAGGTGTTCCATGCAGATAAAGATTGTTTTCACCAAGAGATTCACCGTGATCTGACAGGTAAATCATTGTTGTTAAAGTATCTTTTGGAAGTTTCTCCAGTAATTTAATGGCAGAATCAATGATATAATCAGCATAAAGGATTGTATTATCGTAGCTGTTATCGATTTCCTGCTTTTCACATTTTTGAAGTTGAATATCTTGACATGTTGGTTGAAAAACTTCGAACCGCTTTGGATAACGCAAGTAATATGCCGGTCCGTGGCTTCCTTTAGGATGAAGAACATAAACTTGATTATTAGGATTTTGGGTGATTTTTTCATACAAGTCTTTAAACAGAATTTCATCATAGCACTCTTCTTCATTGCATAATGAATTTCCATCATCCATTGTTAAGTCCAGAAAGTCTTCCTGTTTGCAGATTCCCTTACAACCGGTATTATTATCACGCCATTGAACATCAAATCCTGCGCTTTTGAAAAAATCCAGTAAAGAGTCAGTATTTTTAGCAATTTTGTGGCTGTAATTAGCTTGATCTAAATGTGAAAACAGACATGGTAATGATGTTGCAGTATTGGTTCCGCAAGATGCTGTATTGGTAAAATTCACAATATCATGTCGTTCTTTAAGGTTTGGGTTGGTTTCTCTTTGATAGCCATTCAAGGAAAAACGATCGGCTCTTGCCGTTTCGCCAATAATTAAAAAATAAACCTGTTTCTTATCTTTAAACGAATCTCGCTGTGTCGCGTCGCTTGCAATTGGATTGTACGGAATTTTTGCTGAGTTAAATTGTTCTCCAGCGTATGAAATTAGAGCAAAAATAAAGTTTGTTGGCAGAATGACATGGGACAAATTTCTATTATTTCTCGCGATTGATGCAAATGAAGCATAATTCAGATAAATGACTAAAAGTATCACAGCAATTGATATCGCCATAGACTTTATCTTTGTAAACAAGAAGTTACGATATGTTATTCTTGTACTTTTAAGTTTATAAACCAAGTATGATGGCAGAATTCCAAGTAAAAAAAGTACGAATATTAAACCTGAACTAATTAAATCCTTTCCCTCCGAAGAGCTAGTTTCCATCACATTCCGGACCATTTCCTTGTCAATAACAATGTTATATTGATAAATGAAATAAAAGGATGCTGATGCAATGAGGAAAATTAAAATATAAAAAAGTTTATAGCTTTTTTGCCATGTAAAAAGGCTGAGAATCAGGTTGATAACAGCAACCAAAAAAACAAAAATAGCAGCAAATAGAAAATAATCACTTGCTGTTTCAGGTTTTATTATTTGATAAGTTTCTTTCCAAAAAGCTATATTGTATAGAATGACAAAAAGAAAACTTGCAAGCAGGTTCAGTTGCCAGATTTTAAAATGTGAATATTTCACTCATATTTATTATTGTAAGTTCTCTATTAGAGAATCAAACGAGTGAAATCAATCGTTAAAATTTAACTTTTTTGCTTTTTAATAAACTCTGTTAATAATGTTTTGAATGTTTGAGCAGCAATCTCCGCACACTTCATGGTTTGAGCATGTGAAAGCTCTTCAGAATCCATTCCCGCTGCAAAGTTGGTAATCACGGATAATGCCATCACTTTGAGTTGTTGATGCCTCGCAAGGATGGTTTCCGGAACGGTGGACATACCGGCAGCATTCACTCCAAGGATTCTCAAAGCATTGATTTCCGCCGGAGTTTCAAATTGTGGTCCGCACATCCAAGCATAAACTCCCTGGCCTAATTCGATTTTGTGTTGTTCAGCAATGTGCAACATTTCTTCCCGCAGTTCTTCATCATATGCATTAACCATGTTTACGAAACGATTATTGCCTGTTTCAGAAAATAATGGCGAAACACCGGTAAAGTTGATGTAATCATTTATCAGCATCACAGAACCAGGTGGTTTGTTTGTATCTAAAGAACCGGCAGCATTGGTGAGAATAATCATTTCACAACCCAACTCCTTAAAGCAATGAATCGGCGTTCTCATAGCCTCAGCCTGAGCATTTTCGTAATAATGAACTCTACCCTGCATGGCGATAATTTCTACTCCTTCGACTTTGCCCAAAATCAATTTTCCGGCATGTCCGGCGACTCCGGATTGCGGAAAACCATCTAAATCTGCGTAAGAAATTTCACGAATTTTATCAATCGAATCGGCAAACTCACCCAAGCCTGATCCTAAAACGAGTGCAATTTGCGGTTGAAAACCAGGTGCTACAGACCTGATATGCTCTGTACTTTTCATATAAAATTATTAATGTAATTGATTGAATTTTAACAAAACAATCATCTGAATAAAATTGAATGCATCTAATTAACCAACTTGTCACATATAAATAATTCGAATTGATTTAAAAGAACAAGATTTATCTTTATAATCGGTGTGTTTTCTTTCAATCAACAGGAATGTTATCAACCGATTTAACCGCCCTATTTCTGAGTTTTAAATTAGCTGCAGTTACTGTTGTCATTTTGTTGATTATTTCTATTCCATTAGCTTATTGGCTGAGTTTTTCCAAAAGCCGATGGACTGCATTTGTGAGTTCAATAGTTGTATTGCCTTTAGTTCTCCCACCAACTGTTTTAGGTTATTACCTTCTCAGCATCATGAAAAATGACACCTGGTTAGGCTCATTGTTTATTCAATTAACTGGAAATCAATTGATATTCAGTTTTTCCGGGTTAGTGATAGCTTCTGTGGTTTATTCATTGCCCTTTGTTGTACAGCCTATGGTTTCAACATTTAAAAATATCAATCAAAATACGATTAACACTGCTATGTCGATTGGAGCTCCAAAGCAAAAAATATTATATTCAATAATATTACCTCTGGCTCGTAATGGAATCATCTCTGCTGCAATATTAGGTTTTGTTCATACTCTAGGCGAATTTGGCGTGGCATTGATGGTTGGAGGAAATATTCCCGGCGAGACCCGTGTTGTATCCATAGAAATATTCAATCATGTTGAAAACATGAAACTGGATCAGGCAAACTCGCTTTCTTTAATTTTATTGTTGATATCATTTGTTGTCATACTTTGGATTAACAGAAAAAACAATTATCGAGTTATTTCATGATTGTTAAAATTCAAAATCTCAAACCTGACTTTGAGTATGATTTCCAAATACCGGATACAGGAATTGTAGGTATTTACGGTGTTTCCGGAAGCGGTAAATCCAGTTTGCTTAATGCTATTGCCGGTTATACAGACTCTGTTAAAGGTCGTGTTGAATTTTCAGGAGATACATTATTCGATACGAATAACAAACAAAAAGTAAGACCATATCAGTGTGGATATATGCCTCAACACTCGCTTTTATTCCCACATTGGACAATCCGTGAGAATTTAGATTTTGTTGAGAAATATAACCCCAATCCCAAAATAGATCTCAAAAAACTTCTGGATGTTCTAGATTGCCACGAAATACTCGATAAATACCCTAATCAAATTTCCGGTGGAGAAAAGCAAAGAATTGCACTCATTCGAGCCTTATTACAAACCGGCCATCAATCACTTTTATTATTAGACGAACCATTTTCTGCTCTCAATTCGGAACTACGGAAAAATGCTCTTAATTTATTAAAACAGTACAAAGAAAACAACCTGATTTTGTTCGTCACTCATGATATTGTCGAAATTTATAAAGTCACTGATCAACTTCTTTTAGTTAAGGATAACCGTATTCTCTATCAAAGTGATATTGAATCTGCCTTCAGTTGTGGAGAACACAATTTACCAGTTGCCAGCAGAGTAAAAATCAACAATAAAGAACATATACTTTTTGCCGATTATGTAAGCATTAGTCTTGAAAAAATTCCTAATAGCAGTATCACTCATCAACTTCCAGCTGAGATAAAGTCAATCAATCCTTACGGAAGAGATTTTATTGTTGAATTACGAACTCTTGACAATTTCCCTCAACTCATCCGATCTCAACTCACTGAAAAATCGGTAGCAAAGCTAAAACTCGAAATTGAAAAAAAAGTTTTGGTCAATTTTAAAGCAACATCTTACAATCGATTCTAAATATGAAGAACCAACAAGAAAATATCATTGAAATAGAAACAAAAATTGTTTATCTGGAAGATACCGTTGAGCAATTAAACAGTGTCATAATTAACCAACAAAAACAAATTGACCAACTAAAAAAACAAATCTTAAATCTTTCTCAAAAAGTGGATGAAGAAAGTTCCCAATGGCATCAAAACACCAACCCGGCTGATGAAAAACCACCTCATTACTGATATAATGTTATTGTGGGGCGTGATTATTGAGAGGTAGTTTAATGAAAGAAAATATAAAAATTTATTCCTGTTCCTTGTATCCTGCTCAAATCAATCAAAAGCTTTCAGTTGATATCGTCAATTTAAATCAAATTCAAGATTTTGACTTTGATAAAGATTTGTTATCAATTGTTCTATTTGAATGGAATGATTATCAAAAAATAGCAAAACGTTTAAAGACTTTTCGAGACAAAAATATTTCCTTAATTTGTATAGATGATGATATTAGCCCGGATAATCGAATAACCCTTTTAAATAATGACATTGAATTCATTTCGCATAAGAAGTTTATTCAACTGGAGTCAGAAGAGCTTAGTCAATGGGTTAAACACTCGAAATATATAGTCCTGATCATAGAAGATAATCAGGCACTTGCCCTGAATGAAGCCAAATCACTCAGAGATTCAAAATTTATAGTCGAGATTAGCACTCCTGACACTATGTCGAATCTATTTGATAATGACTTTGTTCCTGACTTGATACTTCTTGATCTCAATAAAACTAAAGATTCAGAAGTTGCTGATTGTGTTTTTTACTTAACAAAACACTATGAAAGTATCCCAATATTGGCAATGTCTGATGTACTAAGACCTCAACAAAACAATCAATTAAAAAGTATTGGAGTGGATGAGATTCTGACAAGGAACAGTCAAGTCGATGTCCTGATTTCAAAAATTCTCGAAATGATTCAGAGAAAAACGGCTCATTCATCTCACTCAGTTCGTGAGTCAGAGAAAATTTATGAATTTGAAATTAATGATGATAAATTTAATGAGCTCAACCACTTTATTACAACGAATGGAACTTCTGATCGAAGCTCAGTTATCTGGCTTAAAATTGCTAACAAAGTTTCACTTCAACAGAAAATAGGATTTTCAGGCTTTAATAAACTTCATAAAACATTGCATGTTCAATTACCCGATTTCGGATTTAAATTCGATATTAAACAAACTATAACTGATGGAATTACAGTTTTAGCGAGCGATGATATGAGTCGTCAACAAACTCAGGATTATCTCAATGAAGTTTTTAGTTGGGTTTCCAAAACTTATTTTAATCTTCACAAAAAAAATATTACTGTGGCGTTACAAGCATTTGTGCTGACCGATTTATCACATAAGTCAAACAAGAACATGCTTATCAATGAAGCGGAAAGACTGATTCTTAATCCAAAACATAACGAGAATATTCAATATATTGCCGAAAGTGAAGAACGGAAGAAGTTCTATCTCACCAAAACGAAGTTAATCAATGCCATTCGGCAACAAAGTTTTAAGTGGTTGTATCAGTCGATATTAAATGCCAAAAATGATGATATGGAACTTTTCCAAGTTATGTTGAGAGTTATTTCGCATGATGGTCCTGAGTTACAAACTTTAGATTATTTCAATGTCGCGAATGAAACCGGTCTGTTAAAAATATTAGACCGTTATACACTCAAACAAGCGTTATCTGTTATTCAGGATGGTGAAGAAAAAGGTGTCAAAAGATATATTCTTATCAACCAAAGTATATCCGATTATGAATCCGCTAAGCATCGGCAGGAAGTCTTGGAAAACATTCAAGGCCACAATATTCCTGAATCTCGGCTGTTTTTTCAGTTCCGACAAGACTTAAGTGAAGATCACCTGTCGGTTCTTGATGAGATTTCTCAGGATTTGAAGGGTTCGGGGATTGGTATTTGTATTTCCGAATTCGATGGAAGTGATAAATCCTGGGAAATTGCAAAACTATTTGATGCTGATTGGATTCGTTTGAAACCTTTTTCCAAAGATTCAGAGGTTCTGCACCATAATCATCCGGATTTTGTCGGAAACCAAATCAAAAAGGCACAATCACTTGGTTATAAAGTCATTGTGCCTAATATAGATAGTGCTGATTTTACAGCTCAGATTTGGAATTTAAACGCTGATTTCATACACGGCAACTTTGTACAATCGCCTGTTCCTGATATTAAGTATATTGAAAATGACCAATAATTAAATACTGGTCATTTTTAAACCTTGATAAATCTGTTTCGTCATTTTCTGGATCGTGATAAATCCCCAATGACAGCTTTGATATTTTTCTTTCAAAGGATTCATATTTATGATTTCGTCTTCTGATTTGCCTTCGTCAATCAGTTTAGTAATGATAGATTTAGCATCTTCCAGCATATTTATCGAGTCAATCAAATCTTGTTTCGTTGCTAAAGGCCCATGACCGGGAATGATTTTTGTCTCATCATCCACTAATGCTAAGACAGTTTTCTGGGCTTCTATATAACCATCTAAAGTTCCTCCGGAGGTATAATCAATAAATGGAAAGATTTTATTAAAGAATGTATCGCCCATGTGGATAGCGTTAATATTGGTGAAATGCACTGCTGAATCACCATCTGTATGTGCATGAGGAAGGTGAAATACATGAGCTTCGTGACCATTGAGATGAAAATCAATGGAGTCGCTAAAAGAGATTACTGGAATTGCTTCTTTTGGTGCAGGAATATTGCCATCAGGTGTTGCAATTCCTTTGGTAAGCAAATGTTTTCTCATGTTCTTATGTGAAACAATATGAGCCCCTTTTCCTCCAAAAGTCGTATTATTTCCTGTATGATCGCCGTGAACATGTGTATTGATTAAGAAATCAATATCATCTTCTGTGATACCCTTGATAGCATCATTCATAATGTTAAGTGTTGATGGCATCGCATCATCAATCAATATCACACCATCTTCACCCACCGAAAGTCCCAGATTTCCTCCGGTAAAACCACCTTCACCAATCAACATATACAAATTTTCCGCTACAGGAATAGTTTTCCAGCTCAGATGTGATTGTGTTTTCACTTCATCCTTTGCAGCGATATTTAATGCCACTGCCATGCAGGCAATGGATGTTATTATTTGTTTTTTCATGTTTTGAGACCTTTGTATAACTATTTTAAAATTAATTGTGCAATGGATTTCGCATTATCTATGTCTTCTTCCATCGTTCTTGCAATCATTGGTGAAATTATCATGTTAATATTCCCGGAAAGAACATGTAAAGAGCCTTGACCGACATGACTCCAATAAGCAGCATCTCCAATTCCTTCAACTGCCAGATTGTTGTTATTCTTTCTTAACATAGATTCCATCATATTTGCACCGCTATCACCGAGAATTTCCTTTTGCTTGTCAGTCAGACGTTTTGCCGCTTGCTCCTTAGCTCGTTCGATCTGTTGTTGCAACTGCTCTTCAGACAATTTAACCGGAACAAAAGTTTTCGCTGTTCCTGAATATTCAGACAAAGCAACAGTAAAATTCACATCCAGCAACTTCTCACGCATTGAGGTTTTGCCGGCAGTTCCACTAGCTGCATTCTGCATATTGGATAAAAATTGTGTTCTACGCTCCTCGATATCTTCCGGTTCCCATGAGTAAGAACAAGTCAAAGTTCCGTAGTTTGACTCTTCGGTTCTTAATTCAGACTGAATGTTAAAAGCAGTTTTGACTTCATCCGCTGAAAGAATTTCGCATATCTTTCCTGCTTGCATAAATGAACCAATCTTTGAATTTGATTTTGATTGAATCTCTGTCGTCATTTCCGAGACTTCGGAACTTTGTGTTTTTAGAGCTGAATTCGGTGTTGATGCTTGATCCGAAGAGTTCTCACAGGAAACCAGAATCAATAAAAGGGATAATACAGACAGTAATTTGATTTTCATAAGTATTGAGGGTGGTTGAAAGCTATAATTCTAAACGATTAGATAGATTGAGTAAAACATTTTTACAGACAATAAAAAACCGCCGTGTATTTCTACAACGGCGGTTTTAATAAGATTAGAAGAATGGATTACCAGATTTTAACTTGTTTCTCAGTTGGCAAATACATTCCATCACCTTCTTTCACACCATACATTTTATGGAATGGAGGGAAGTTTCTTAATGGACCATTTCCTCTGAATTCAACCGGTGAATGTGGATCGGTAGAAATTCTGTTTAACAGCTCTTCATCACGATACATCCCTCTCCAGATTTGAGCCCAACCGAAGAAAAACCTTTCATCAGAACTCATGCCGTCAATCACGACATCTTCAGGGTAAGCATTTTTAAAGGCTTTGTAGGCTATGGTTAAACCACTTAAATCACCAATGTTTTCGCCCTGAGTGAGTTCACCATTTACATGAGTGGTTCCATCCAGAACTTCAAAGTTGTTGTATTGCTCAATCAACATTGCTGTTCTTTCTTCAAATTTGCTTCTATCTTCGTCAGTCCACCAGCTTTTTAGATTGCCGTCACCATCGAATTTTGAACCTTGGTCGTCAAAACCATGACCCATTTCGTGACCAATAACCGCACCAATAGCACCATAATTAACCGCATCATCCGCATTCATGTTAAAGAATGGTGGTTGCAGAATACCGGCAGGAAATACAATTTCGTTCTTTGTCGGGTTATAATAAGCATTCACAGTTTGCGGGTTCATTCCCCATTCTGTGCGGTCAATTGGTTGCCCCAATTTACTTCTGTTTCTGTCAACACCCCATTTGGTTATCGCTTTCATGTTGTCAATCAATGAATGACCTATGGACAAATTGCTGTAATCTTTCCACTGACTCGGGTAGCCAATCTTTGGATCAAATTTATGCAGTTTCTCCAGAGCTTTTTCTTTTGTCTCTTCACTCATCCAATCCAAATCTTTGATACTTTCTCCATAAGCGGTACGAAGATTTTCAATCAAATCATCCATACGCTGTTTCGCAACAGGAGGAAAATAAGATTTTACATAGACTTTACCAACCAATTCCCCAACACTGTTGTTGACGGTCTCGATTCCTCTTTTCCATCTGTCTTTTTGTTTGGTTGTGCCTTTAAGAACTGTTCCGTAGAATTTAAAGTTTTCTTCTTCAAAATTTTTCGGTAAAAACTGTGCCGCAACATCAATTAGTTTCCATTGAAAATATGTTTTCCAATCCTCTATTGAAGTTGTTTTAATAATTCCATTCAATTTTTCAAGATAATCCGGCTGTCTGACAACAACTTCCTGAACATTTTCCAGGGTTGTACCATTCATCCAAGCATCTAAATTCAAATCCGGCATTAATCCTTTAAATTCATCATAAGATTTCATGTTGTAGGCTTTTTCAGAATCCCTGTTTTGAACTTTAGTCCAATGACCACCGGCTAATTGCGTTTCAATATTCATTACTGTTGCAGCGGCATCTGATGGATTTTTGAAACCGGCCATGTCAAACATGTTATGAATCAGCTCTACATATTTTTCACGAATATTTTTAAACTTATCATCTTCATTGAAATAGAAATCTCTATCCGGTAAACCCAAGCCGGATTGCGAAACATAAGTCACATGACGATTTGAATCTTTCAGATCAATATAAACATACAATCCCATAGGTGCATTGGTGTACATGTCAGCATAAGCCATATAAGACATCAAATCATCGTAGTTTTTGATATTGTCGATTTTTTTAAATTCATCATTTAAAACATCCAACCCGGCTTTTTCGATACTTTCGGTATCCATGTAACTGTTGTATAAATCACTGATTTTTTGCTCGTCTGAGCCTTTTTCATAAGTGTTTTTTGCGAGTTCATCAATGATTGATTTAACATCTTTTTCGCTTTTTTCACGCAATGCATTGAATGCACCATAGCGTGATTTGTCTTCCGGCATTTTGTACTCTTTCAACCATTTGCCATTCACATAACGATAAAAGTCATCTTGAGGACGGACTGATTTATCAACGTATTGCAGCTCAACTCCTGAACTGAGTTGTTTTGTATCAGCAGTCGTTTGTTGTTTATTGGCTGAACAACCAACTAAAGCAGAAACTGCCAATACCAAGTAAATTGATTTTTTCATGGTGATTACCTTATCTTAATAAATTTTCGAAATTTTAATTTATATAAGCAATATTGAATATATGCCAATAGTCATGAAAGCTCTTTTAAAAGCTACTATTGACAAGTTATTGCTTAATATTTTTTTTCACCTGCCTCTATAAATGCTCTGAGACGATTTTGCGGTGGCGGCAATGGACAGGTCGAATAATCAGTAAACGCACAAGGTGGATTGTAGGCTTTATTAAAATTGATTTTTGTCGTTGTTTCGCCCTCTTTTGGCTTGTCTGCATATAAAAATCGTCCCGGACCATAGGTGGTTCTGCCACTGGTTCGGTCAGCAAAAATGATGTAATAGCTATCTCCTGCATCCAACACATCTAAAGCATAAATCTCATCATCAAGTTTGAATTCTAACTTACCCGGAGATTCATCTTTACTAATCAACCCTAGAACATTAACGATTTCAACTTCTTTTGCCGGTTGATACGGAATAAACTCAGCATCAACATAGAATTTTTCTGAAACCGGAAAATATTCCACTCCTCTAAATTCTAAAAGTGTTTTGGCTTGAGAGTCCTTGATTCTTAACGCAGGCTTTCCTCTTTCAATCACGTAAAACTGAAAAGTATCAACTGTAAAGACAGTTGGTGAGCCACTTGAATCCATTTTGACTTCTATTTTTTCAGTTACCGGATTATCGTTGGCTTTAATATCGACTCCTGTTGACGGTGTAAAAGTGATTTTATCTCCATCCAGATTGAAAACTCCGATATTTTCCGGACCATGTGATAAAGCTATTTTACTTTCTGGATTAGAACCGATGGAGTTATTTCCTTTATATAGCCACTCCATTCCTACCAAACTCACCCAGCCATGGGGCTTTCTTAAACTTTCTGAACGGGCTTGCTTCCATTCTTCTAAATCTTTTTGCCAACTTTCAGCTGCAAATGCACTTAAATTACTCAAAAATAAACAAATAATTATTATCTTTTTCATTTTTTCTCTCTTTATTGGTTAATTACACAACCGAAATTTCTGTTGAGTTTTTTGGTTTCGCCACTACTACTCCATGATCCGGACAATGGAGATACCAAATCAATTTCCGCAGACATTAATCCGGTTGAATCAGAGTTGTATTGAGTCGTTATTGTTCCCACTGGAATCAATTGTAAAGGAGTTGCTTCACAATCTGGACAAAAGCCATTTGCAATTTGATTCATTATTGTTTGATTATTATCTAAACTACTATTACCGATGACCCAGCGTGGTCTGCCAGAGTCATCGTAATAATAAAAAATAATATTTTCATCAGACTCACTTGCTATTAACGTACTTCCAAAACCAGATTTATCCGGGTGATGCCATAATCCTGTGACATCAATTTGAGTATCATGAATCGACGGACAATTTTGTCCTTTTGCGTATATAGAACGTATTTTTTCACTATGCGTCTTATCTGGTAAAGAAATAGAAATCACTCCATTTCTATCATTAAGATAAATCAGTGATATGATTCCAAGTTCTTGTCCTCGAGCGTTTTCCCCATTCCAACCGAATTGCCTTAGTGTTCCCGCCCACTGGTTCTGAAATGTTATTGCTCCGGCAGCCTGATACCATGTTGGCTGGTTATTTTTATCGTATGTGTACCATGTTGTTGCTTGAAATGAGTTTGTTTGTATTAAGTCTATACCCCAGCCACTTCTTTGCGGATTAAACCAAAGGCTCTGATTAGGAGAAATAAGAACGTCTTGATTATATTCAACACTCGCTTTAAGTACCCAATAACCTGTGTTTGTATGTTCTGAATCTACCACCTCAATATACCACCTTGCAGGTTCGTAACCACTAATATCGACTTCCTTAGTGTATTCAGGAATCCAACCTGGTGGTGGAACTCCGATAATTGGTGCATCTAAATTGATAGTAAAATCTGCAGAAATATTTGATAAGTCCGGTTTTATACTTAATGGATTAAATTCAAATGAAGTTTTATAAAAATTAATTTGGCCATTTTTATTATAACTTGATAGTTTTATTTTTGTTGTACCAAGTCCTGTATCAATATACATATTAGAATAACTTTCATTACCAGTAAGATTAAATTCAGCAACCTCATTATTGAGTGAATATAGCTTTTCATTGGAAAAATCTGGGGCAATGATTTTGACAGGAATAACTGCTGTTTTACCGATACTTTCAGCATCAGCTCCGACGGAAATCACTCCATAATAATCATCTGAAGTTTCAAATTGCGGTAATTCATAGATAACATCAAGTTCCACATTTTCTGAGGTTTTTACAGGGCCTTGTACATAGAGTCCAGAGCCATTGATGAGCCCTATCCCATAATCAAAATTTGCTTTTTGTGCCTTTTCACCAACAGTAAAATCAGCTCTTTTTGACATTACATTATTGTTCCCTGAGTACCTATTGTCAGTCAAAATCCAATATTTACCGGGTTTTACATTTCGTAGGACACAGGTTTTTGATGAAGAGAATCCGACTTTTTCACATAGTATTTCACGTTTATCAGGTGTGTCATTAATGTCTAAATCTTGTCCGATATACAAATCAGCTTGATTATCACCTTCAATTTCAACAATTAAAGCGACTTTTTCATTATTAATTGCAAATGTTGAATAATGAGAGCTTGATGAGGAGATGTATTCACCATCGTCATTAAAAGGATAAGTATTATCGTTTGGACTTAAAAAGAAACTTTGAGTTTCCGGGGCAATTATTTTAGAGCCTTGATAAACAGCCTCAGTCATTGGTGTTATTCCACTCAAATTAATTTCGAAACGTCCATGACGCGTTGTGCTGGTTCTACTGACAATTTGAGGATAATTCCCAGACGGAACATAGACCGCAACGGGTAGTTTAGATACAGATGGTGCTAAAGTATCAACCATTGGATTGCTGTTACTTGCTGATTTGACCTCAAAAAGTATTTTGGCTTCTGCCCAATCACCAATAACATTATTTGCAGTTGCATCAATATCAATGGTTAATTCAACTTCACTACCATTGGAAAAATCAAAACTATCAGGAGTGACTGTTATACCTAAATCATTACTTTTTTCAATTGAAACTTGCCAATAGGCATCGACCACATTGAAAGTCCCAAGCATTTTTACTTTTCGGGTGAAACTACAAGTTGGGTAGCAGTTGTTATCAACAATTTCCGGTAGGTTCAAATAACGTACATCTCCTCCTTCTTGTGGATTTGCTGCAAGAAACTGACTTCTGGAGACATCAAAATACAATGAATTTCCTATCGCTGTATCAATTCTTGTTCGCCCTGCTCCCATATCGGCAAAATCTGCTTTTGTTGAACTGTCTTCTTTCAGCATAAATTGATTGTCAGCTGTAAGAACCAATGAGCTCACAATCTGTGACGGTGTGTAATTGGGATATTTTGCCTTTAATAAAGCAACTGCACCACTGATATGAGGTGCTGACATTGAAGTTCCACTTTTTACTGCCAGACCTGAAGTTTGATAGTCAGCAGCTAAAATGGAAGTTCCAGGAGCTGAAATATTAGGTTTCATGAAGTTTTGTTCAACCGCTCCTGCATTCGATGATGTTGGAGTGTTGTAAATAATGGTTGTTGGACCTCTTGAACTGCTTGAGTTCATCACATCACCCAGTGCATCATCATAAATTAATGACTGACCGGTGATTTCTGCCATGTGATTTGAGCCGGAATCTAACCAATTTCTGAGACGAGTTCCTGCAATATTGCCTAGGTGAGTTCCCGGCAAACAATGATTATCTGCGGTGATACTTTCTTGTTGACCAACTGTATTTGCCAGCACAAAACCGGCTGCACCCGCTTGTTTGACATTAAAACCTTTCTCAACACGTCCGTATGTTCCTCGATCACAAACAACGATTTCTCCGTTAAACGTCCCCGGCGAAAAAGGGTTACTGGCACCGGTCAATACATCGTTTCCGGTTCCTGAACATTGTGATTTAAGCTCAGCTTCTCCTTGACCGCATAGAGCATTGCCATAATCTTTGGCATGAACAATTCGTAGCGGACCAATGCCATTCGTTGCACTAGCGCCTATCAACTCATCAGAATGATTTAAGACGCTATTACCTCCCGTAAAACTCTTCACCGAACTTTGAAGTTGTCTTGAATGTGTTGAATTTGCAGCGGTAATGACCCAAGGAGCATTTCCGGGAGCTCCTATAGTTGATTTGCCTGGGCCTGAATTTCCGGCTGATACCACAAACAATACTCCAGCATTTCTGGCATTAAGCATCGCGGCGGCGGTTTGATTGACTCCATAATTTCCACAATAATCACCGTTCCCATCCAAACTTCCCCAAGGCGAACACGGAGTATCCGAGCCAATTGAATAATTAACAACATCAACCTGATTGGCTGTGGCTTGATCAATTGCACCGAGTAAACTAGAGTGAGAGCAGCTACCGCCTGAGTTTTCTTCCGAATAATGACACGCCTTGTATGAAATAATATTGGCTCTGGGAGCAACACCTGAAACTGTAAAAGACAAGCCTTGATAGGTTGTACTATAAACATTTCCGGCGGCTGTACCGGCAACATGAGAACCATGTCCGACTGTATCTATTCCATTTGAACCTTCATCGGTAAAATCATAAATTCCAATCAATTTATTATTACAAATCTGAGAGTTACATAATCCATAATATTGTCCTCGAGGATTGGAATGAACATATTGATTAGCTGTTCCTGCTTGTGAAACCTGTTGAAATGATGGATGCTGTGGATAAATTCCGGTATCAATGATGCCAACAACAACACCTTCGCCTTGATTACCCGGAGTATCAAGAGCCATTCCGTCCCAAACATTCTCTGCTCCAATCCATTGAGGTCCTGCGTCAGTATGCAGATTTACAATAAAATCCTTTGACACAGATTTAACATTGGGCTGTTCTTTGGCCCATTTCAACTGAGATTTGTCCAGTTTAAGAGCTATTCCATTCAAAGCGTAATAATAGTTCTGTGAAACTACAGTCGATTTCTGTTTAAATTGTGATGACAAAGAGTTAAGAAATAAATTATGCTCATCTGCCAATATCTGTTTCTTTGAAGTAGCTTCTGTAGATTTCAACTCGGTTCCCATAGACAATGCCAAAGGTTCTGATTTAAACTCAATAACATAAACTTCTTCATTAGCATTTGAAGAAAATGAAATAATTAATAAGCATAAAAAAACAATTCTCATCATAATTCACCTCATGGTTACAAGTTCCTCAGCCGATGTCGGATGTATTCCAATGCATTGATTGAGTTTTTTCTTTGTAATTCCTTGTTTGATGGCAACAGCAAAACCTTGAATAATTTCTCCGGCA
The DNA here is from genome assembly GCA_041395445.1 of Gammaproteobacteria bacterium. Lineage (NCBI taxonomy): Bacteria > Pseudomonadati > Pseudomonadota > Gammaproteobacteria > Gammaproteobacteria bacterium. The sequence continues at coordinate 142,626 of JAWLAO010000001.1, forward strand.
TCTGTTCCAGCTATATGACAACCAACAACCAAATCCGTTTCCTTTTGGACGATTAATTTCATGAATGTCTGATCTTCAATGTCAGTCATTGCATACTTCATTGCTCGGAAGCGGCTTTTATAAATCTCAAGTTCACCAAAATGTTCCTTGGCTTGCTCTTGAGTATAACCACAAGTCGCTATTTCGGGTTGTGAAAACACAGTTGTCGGCAAGTAATCATACTCCGGGTATGTATTTCCACCTCCATACAGCCTGTCCATCAACAAATGTCCTTCCTTGATAGCAACGGGAGTCAGATTATGTATATTGCATACATCGCCAACAGCAAATATTGAATCGACGCCACAATTTTGTTCACTATCAACTTCAATTTGTCCATTATACTTGAGCTTAATACTTACATTTTCTAAACCTAAGTTCTGAGTGTTGGCAACTCTACCTGCTGCACATAAAACCACATCCTGATTTTTCAGACAAATATCTGAATCTAGCAACAAATTAAATTGATTATCATGATTTTGGATTTCAATAATATTTGAATTTGTAATGATGTTTATACCACTCTTAATAAACATTTCTTCTGTAAAATGGCGAATATCTTCATCAAAACCTCTTAAAATCTTATCTCCTCGATAAACCAAATTAACTTTGGATCCTAAAGCATTAAAGATACAGGCAAACTCAACAGCAATATAACCTGCTCCCATGATGGTTATTTCTTTGGGAAGTTGTTGCAAAGATAATGCTTCATTAGAGCTTATTGCGTGTTCTATTCCAGCAATTTCAGGAAAAAAAGGCGTACTCCCTGTCGCAATCAATATTCGTTCAGCAGAATAGCTTATTCCATTTGCAACAACGGTATTCTTATCCACAAATGAGGCATGATGAGGAATCAACTCCACACCGGAGTTTTTTAATAGGTTCAAATAAATTTTATTCAGCCTTTCAATTTCTGCATTCTTATTGGAAATGAGCCTATCCCAATGAAATTGAGGTTGGTTGACATCCCAACCGAATGCTTTGGCGGATTTAAATGTTTTGACAAAATTTGAAGCATAAACCAAAAGTTTCTTCGGCACACATCCACGAATGACGCATGTTCCCCCGACTTCTGAAGACTCAAAAATTGCTACTTTTTTCCCATAACTGGCCGCAATTCTGGCTGATCTGACACCACCTGAACCTGCACCAATTACAATAAGATCATAATCGTATTGCATACTTTACAGTCTGATAAATATTTAGTTGTAATATTATCATAAAATTAAGAAAGCAGAGAATTGATTTTGATAGGGGAGTGTTTAAATAAAATCAAGTCCTTAGTTGAGAGAGTTGGAGGAGGTTAGAAAATCTAATCACTCGAAATTATTTAAACACGTTTTTATTTTAGTGACTTATAGACAGGATTTTAATAGTCCATAAGTCACAAATTCAGGCATTTTTACTGAAAAACCTCTTCAACAGCGACAATTTTGATATTGTTGGCGTCGAGACTAAGAGGAAAATCTTGTAAAAATTGGTCTTTTTTCAAAATTTCTTCCGGTTTTTCTGAGTTATATGTCATTGGTGATGTTTGTTCAGAAGCTAATCTATTCTTCATATCGTTAGCATCTTTACTGATAAAGACAAAATGCACATTGTCTTCTTGCAAATATTTATTAATCACTTCGTTGACCTGTTCAAGTGTCAGATTTTCAAGATTTCGTTTTACATATTTTGTGAATTCATCAATTCCGTAAAATTCACTATCTAAAGCATATCCAAGAATTCTGTCCTGACTTTTAACTAATAACCCGGCATATTTCATCAGATAATTTCGGGTTGCTTCGAATTGTTCCTCAGTCAAACCGTGTTTGAGTAAATGATGTAATTCGTACATTGCAACACGTGTGGCAAAATGCGCATCATTATTATCTCTCAATGGTCTCAGCCATACTTGGAAAATCTGCGAACTTCTTGATAAATTCGCATTAGGTTGTGTTCTGAACATTCCTCTTGGGAAATACTCTATGTATGCGTAGTCTCCATAATTCATTCCACGTTTTTCGCGAATTTGTCCGTACAAGTGGCTATTGGAATTGCGATGTTCACCAAAGAACGAACGTACTAACCACAATGCCGCCCAGTCTTTATCAGCACGAGTGATATCGATAGGAAAGCCAAATGACACTGCTGTTGCTAATGTATCTTTTTCTACAATCGTAGCAGAGCGACCTTTCAACTCTGGGGCTTGAGCAATTCTTTGGTTGGCTTCGCCTTTTTGTAACTTTTTAGAGATTGCTGATTTCAGTTTATCTAGCTGTTTATCGCTTAGATTTCCGGTAACGCCAATTGTCAGATTGCTTTGAGTCAGTTGGTTTCTATAAAAATTTCTCACGTCATCAATGGTAATTTCCTCAAGTTCTGACACGTCGCCAAGGTTGGTTGTTTCATACGGATGTCCTTGATAAAGTTTGTGATACAATACTTCCTTACCAAGTTCTTCGTCATTATTGCCTTTTAAATCAGTCACAATGGCATTAACTTGTTGTTGTTTTAAACGGCTAAAATCATCATCTCTAAAACCCGGATTAGTTAAACTTTCAATAACCAAATCCAACCATTCATCTGCTTTTTCCTGGTGAACACGTCCGGTAAAACGGAGCATTTCTTTATCAATTTGATGTCCAAAACTTGCTGACATCGGAAACATTTTTTTACTAATTTCAGTCGCTGAATACAACTTGGAACCACCATCTGTCAACATTGCTGCAGTTAATTCAGCAACACCGTTTTTGCCAGAGTCTTCGTAGGCTGCGCCGGTATTTAACAATAAATTGATATCAATAATCGGACTGGAATTACGCATATCTACAACTTTAAATGAGTTAGAAAGCGGTTTATCGGCTTCTGTAACCAGTTTTTGCAGATTTAATTCATTTTGAAGCGCAGGAACATCTTCCGCTTCTGATAACGAAACAATTACCCTGCCCTCATCAATTAAATATTTATTTGCTACATTCTTTAAGTCACTTGGCGTGACTTTCTTTAAGGCTGCGAATTGTTGATTAAGTAATTCAGGTGTTCTGTTCATTTGAACAACGCTAGCCAAAATCGCACCAATTGTTGCGGAATTATCCAATGAAGTTGCAAAACCATAACGTGCGGCTGATTTAATGTCATCCAGTTTATTTTGTTCAACCAATTCGGTTCTTGCTTTGACAATGGTATCTACAATGGCTTGTTGTACTGATGAATAATTTTCAGAATCCGTTAATCTGGCTGCCAAATAAATTAAGCCCGGATCTTTTCGAGATGGAAAGTAAGCAAAAAATTGATCAGCCAGACGCTTATTTGTAACTATTTCTTGATAGAGTTCAGATGTATTGCCAAAATAAATTCTCAACAATAAATCCAATGCCTGTTTGTCGAGAGATTGTTGTGGGTTATCTGCAGGTCCATGAAAAGCCATAGTTAGCCAAGGTTGAGTTTTTGAACTCCATTTGATGTGCTTATAGACCGAATCTCCTATTTCCGTTTCTTGAGGAATTTGTTCGCTAAAACTACCTCTCTCCCAATCCCCAAAATATTTTCTCACTAATTGAAACGTATTCTCCTCGTCCACATCACCAACGACAATGACTGTGGTTTTTTCAGGGCGATACCAGCGATCAAAAAACAGTTTTGCATATTCCATTTGGTTTGGCATTTCTTCGATGTCTCGGAAAAAACCCATGGTTGTGTGTTTATAAGTGTGTTTATCAAAAGCATTATCACGGACAGTTTCAAATATTTTTGAAATTGGATTCGCACTATTTTTCAGATATTCACCTTTCACGGCTAATGCTTCTGTGCGAAATTCGGCTTCAGTGAAACTCAGATTTTTGAATCTGTCAGCCTCTAGCATCAAAAGTGTTTCCAAATCATCTTTTGTAACCGTTGTGTGATAGTTTGTATAATCATCCGTAGTATAAGCATTTTGGTCTGCACCGGCATTTTTTAGGATTTCACCGTATTTATCCGCAGAATAATTCGGTGTACCGCGAAACATCATGTGTTCAAAGAAATGTGCAAAACCGGATTTGCCTTCTTCGACTTCATTTCTTGAGCCGGTTTGTACGGGAATTTGAACCGTAACTACATCCGGATAATCCGTTGCAACAACAATCACTCGTAAACCATTATCTAAATCCCTCATCAGATAAGGTAAGTTGAAAATTTTATCAGAACCTGAGTCTGATTGAGTATCTGAGTGAGTCGGCTTGACCGTTGTTTGCGAACAACCTGTTAACAAAACAATCGCTGCGACTAATAGAAAATTATTTTTAAAATACATATTTTGAATCCAATTTTAGTTAACCTCGGAATTCTAACTTTATTTATACAACCAAACAATAGGTATAAAGTCACAGATATTTTTTTATTGCTTGATTAGAAGTGGTAATTAAGTTAATATTCCGCACCCGTTAAGGAACAACAATTTTAGATGTCCGAGCGGTTGAAGAAGCAAAGCCTGACTAAATCGTCAGGAACGATTTGAACAGCTTTAGCTGACTCGAAGGGCGTAGGACAGGAAGTCCGAAGTCAAAGTGTGTATGATGCAAAGCATTCGCACGACAAAAGGAATACGAATTACAATTTAACAAATACGGTGAGATGTCCGAGCGGTTGAAGGAGCAAAGCCTGACTAAATTGCAGGAGCAATTTGAACAGCTTTAGCTGACCCGAAGGGCGTAGGACAGGAAGTCCGAAGTCAAAGTGTGTATGATGCGAAGCATTCACACGACAAAAGGAATACGGAATTACAATTTAACAAATACGGTGAGATGTCCGAGCGGTTGAAGGAGCACGCCTGGAAAGTGTGTATACGGCAACGTATCGAGGGTTCGAATCCCTCTCTCACCGCCAATTTCTAGTCAAAACTAACTATTTTCTTTACCAAAACTTTGTTAATTACATTGTCTTCATCAACATTCAAAATAGTCAACTGATATCCATCTAACTTAATTGCTGTGTTGTTATTTGGCAAGTTGCCCAAATGCTCTGTAATTAAGCCACTAAGAGTTGATGCATCTTCGAGCGGTAAATCCCATTGCAATCGACGATTCAGCGAACGGATTTGAATTCGTCCATCTACCAGATATTCGTTTTCCCCTTTTTTGATGATATGACGACCGCGATTTTTAGGTTCGGAAGTAAAATCACCGACAATTTCTTCAAGAATATCATCAATGGTAACCAAACCCTGAATGTCACCATATTCATCAACAACCAAACCCATGCGCCGTTCGCGTTTTTGGAACTCCTTGATTTGTGTGGTTAAATTAGCACCTTCAGGAACAAAATAAGGCTTTCTTAGAACTGATAACAGACCTTCCAGATCCAGTTTTCCTTGTGATAATCGAGGTAAAATGGTTCGAATATGTAAAATTCCAATCACATTATTGATGTCTTCTTCATAAATTGGCAAGCGCGTGAGATAGGTATTAACCAACTGTTTAATGATATCATTCCAATCGTCAGTAATATCAATACCAACCACTTCGCTTCTTGGAACCATAATGTCATCGACTGTTATATGTTCCAAATCAAGAAGATTGATCACCATTTTTTGTTTGGCATCAGGACGAATACTGTGATTTTCAATGACCAAGGTTCTTAACTCTTCTCGTGATAATGCCTGCTCAGCCACATCTTTGGGAACTCCTAAAATTCTAAGTATCCCGTTGGTCATTAGATTTGTTGTCCAGACTATTGGATAAAGAATTTTTAATAATGGTGTCAGAATATAGGAAGCCGGAAAAGCAATTCTTTCCGGGTGTAATGCAGCATATGTTTTCGGTGTTACTTCTGCAAAAATCAATATTAACAATGTCAATATTACCGTTCCGTACGCAGCAGCTGCTTCAGGAGTGAGTGATGAATCATTGGCAATTTTGAATGCAGCAATCGTTGCGATTGTCGATGCGGCAATGTTAATGAAATTATTTCCAATCAAAATCAGACCAATCAGTCTGTCCGGCTGGTTTAATAATTTTTGAGCCAGTTTTGCACCTTTACTGGTTTTAGCCAGGTTTTTCAACTTTAAACGGTTCAAAGTCATTAAAGCTGTTTCTGAACTAGAGAAAAATGCGGAAAACACTATTAAAAGTGCCAGTATTCCCATCAAAACACTTAACGGAATCTCACTCACTTATAAAATCCACTCGATGACAATTTTGCTTCCCAAATATCCCATTGCCAGCAACGACATGCCCAATATGGTCAAACTAATAAGTTTCTCGCCTCGCCAACCTTTAGTTAACCTTCCGGCAATAAGAATTCCGAATATGAGCCAGGCCAAGAATGAAAAAACGACTTTATGTCCGATATGTTGATTGATAAAATCATCAATAAACAAAACACCGGAAAGCAATGAGGTCGTTAAAACCAGCCAACCCAAAAAGATAATATGAGATAGTTTTTTCTCTTGCTCAATTAAAGCTCCAAGTCCCGAGTGAGACTCAAAACTATTACTTCTGATTTGTTTAATATTAACCCATAGCGATACCGCAAAAAGCGTTGCCACTGAAAGTATCGAATAAGCTAACATAGATAAAGTGATGTGCAAGTCCAATTGCCATGAAAATTGTTTAGCTTCTTCAAGCTCTCCGGAACTGAGATGATACAAAATAAACGCCAGAACAACAAATATCACCAACGGTAAAATAACCCAGCGACTTTTAATCCGAAATAGAAAAACCACCAGAACCGACAACCAGGAAACCAGCATCACCGAGTTTGCAACGCTCATTATCCAGCCGTTTGCGTCAAACAGGGTGTGAAAACAAACGTAAGCATGCAATAACCACGCAAGATACGCAAGGATGATACCGAATTTGAATTTATCTGCCGGTAGCAACCATAATAAGTAGAAAATAGCAGACAGACTAATTACTGTAAGCATTTGAGAATAGTTTGAGATTTAACCATACGAAGTATTATAATGAACGGCTCGTAAAATACCAAGTGAAAAGAAAAACACATGTTTGATAATTTAAAAGAAAATCTGGCGAAATCCATACAAAAGATTAAAGGACAATCTACATTAACGGAAGATAATATCAAATCCGCATTGCGTGAAGTGCGTATTGCTCTTCTAGAAGCTGATGTCGCCCTGCCCGTTGTTAAAGATTTTATTGAACAAGTTAAACAAAGAGCAATTGGTGAAAATGTTATCACCAGTTTAAAACCGGATCAGGTTTTAATCAAAATTGTAAAAGAAGGACTCACACAAACACTTGGGGCCGAAACTCAAACGCTTAACCTTTCTACTCAGCCACCGGCAGTTATTTTGATGGCAGGCTTACAAGGTGCCGGTAAAACCACATCAACAGCTAAACTTGCTAAGTATTTGATCGAAAGAGAACGTAAAAAAGTAATGGTTGTCAGTGCTGACGTTTATCGTCCGGCTGCGATTGAACAACTGCAAACAGTTGCTGAACAAGTCGGAGCAGCCTTTTTCCCATCATCAGTAATAGACGAGCCGGTAAACATTGGAAAATCCGCAATTGCAGCTGCTAAAAAAGGCTTTTATGACGTTTTGATTGTTGATACCGCAGGACGATTGGCGGTTGATGATGCAATGATGAAAGAAATTAAAGCGATGCAACAAGGTTTAAATCCAATTGAAACTTTGTTTGTTGTTGACGCTATGACCGGTCAGGATGCAGCAAATACAGCAAAAGCTTTTTCTGAAATTCTTGATTTAACAGGTGTAATCATCACCAAAGTCGATGGTGATGCCAGAGGCGGTGCAGCATTATCGGTTAGAAATATTGTAGGCAAACCCATTAAATTCATGGGTGTTGGTGAAAAGATGGAAGCACTCGAACCATTCCATCCTGATCGGATTGCATCCAGCATTTTAGGTATGGGCGATGTTCTCTCACTGGTTGAAGAAATCGAACGCAAAGTTGATAAGAAAAAAGCCGAGCAAATTGCCAAAAAGGTTCAAAAAGGACAAAGATTCACTTTAATTGACTTCAAAGAACAACTGGAGCAAATGCAAAACATGGGTGGTATGTCATCTATGCTTGATAAACTTCCCGGAATGGGCAATCTCCCTGATGCGGTTAAAGGCCAGGTTAGTGATAAATCGACCAATAAAATGATTTCTATTATCAATTCTATGACTAAACAAGAGCGTAAATTCCCGCAACTCATCAAAGGCTCAAGAAAACGCCGGATAGCCAATGGTTCCGGCAATGAGATTCAGGATGTAACCCGCATGCTCAAACAATTCACCCAGATGCAAAGAATGATGAAAAAATTCAGTGGCAAAGGCATGATGAAAATGATGAAGCGTTTAGGCGGAAAAATGCCCGGAGGAATGCCACCGGGCGGTATGCCATTCTAAATGATTCTCATTCATTGCATTAATTAATTCCTATACCTTTCTTTTTGTAAACAAAAGTTATATTTGGTTGAATTAGCATTGTATATAGTATTAGAATCAATCGTTATTAGTTAAAAAGAGAGGAAAAATGAAGCGTTATATTATTTTATTGATTTTATTTACCGTTATTTCGGGTTCAATAAATGCAGAAATTCTCCAAAGCCTTGGTGTGGATCAAAGAGTTGATTATAGTTCTCTGACACAATACGGCCCTTGGGATGACAGAAACTATCAAGTTACAAAAGAAGACTTAGATATTTTGCCAAATGATGATCAATATCTTTCAAATGTTCCGGTTTTTTTCAAAATCAAACATAGAAAAGACAATCCGCAAATTGGAAAATACTATCCTCGTTCCACTCTACAAGCTTTCCAAATACAATATGGTGGCTTATTGGTTGATGGAAGTTGGTATAAAGAGGGCCTAGGTATCGGCTATCACCCAGAAGATACTTACGGTAAAACTCCTGAAAATACCACACTTGCTGTTCCATCATCAGAAACTCCATTGGAAATTGGAGTCAATGGTAATGAAGCATCAGTCGAATGTAATCCAACCAATCAAAATATTTGTGTTGCAGGCTCCAATGCAAGTGGTGGTCAGGCGATGTATTATTCAACGAATGCGGGCGCAACATGGACAAAATCACAAACAAACCCATCAAGTTGCTGTGACCCAACTATAGATTGGTCATCTGATGGAAGTATTGTCTATCAAGCAGATCTAAGTAGTTCTATCGGTGTTCGTTGGTCTCGTTCATTGGATCAAGGCGTAACTTGGGAGTCAATGAAAGTTTTAACTCCTAGCGGAAGTGATAAAGAATGGGTTCATGTAGATCGCTCACAATCATCGCCATATAAGGATAATGTGTATTTAACGTATCATAATAGCAACGTGATGCAGTTTGCAAAATCTGAAGACTTTGGTGTGACAATGTCTACACCAACATCATTTGGATCTGAACCACAAGGAATTGGTAGTGATATAACAACCGATACCAATGGCAACATTTATTATTTCTATCCGACGTTAAGCAACTCTCATATCAGAGTGTTAAAGTCAACAGATGGAGGTGATTCTTTTGCAACAGGTGTTCAAGTAGCTCCTCTTAATGGTACTTTTGATTTCCCCATACCTTCAATGGAATCCAGAGAGGCATTTATTTACACTTCAGCTGATGTAGATACCAACAATAATACGATTTATGTTGCTTGGACTGATGAAACAGACGATAGTTTTGGAGGTGGAAATGGTTCTGCATCACAAAATCATGGCTGGATTCAAGTTGCGAAGTCAACAGATGCTGGAGCGAATTGGACAATGTGTGCGCAGCCTCATGACACAAGTGATACTATTGGATCCAACCCAATTGATAGATTTCATCCTTGGCTAAAAGTCGGTGAAAATGGTGTTGTTCATATAGTTTATTATGACACCAGACACTCAACAAACAGAACCGGTGTAGACTTATTCTATACAAGTTCAACGGATGGTTGTGCGAATTGGGATGTTGAAGAGCGTTATACTACGGAAACCTCTGTAAATATCAACAATGGACAAGAATGGGGAGATTATAACGGTTTATCGGTTGTGCTTGATAGAATTGTATCCACTCACACAGATAACAGACTGGTCGGTGGTAGTGCTCAGCAAACTGCAATGGCATTAGCAGGTGAAAATCCAAAAGGTTCTCCAACATTTAACCTTTCCGTTGACAATTCTCAAATTGAAGTTTGCTCCGGAGATACAGGGGTTGCAAAAACAATTAATGTAACTCCACTTATGGATTACACCAATCCTGTTACATTAAGCGTTCCATCAGCTCCGGCATTTGTATCCGGTGTGGCCTTTTCAGTTAATCCGGTATCTCTTGCAGGGGGTGCTAATACATCAGATTTAACATTCAATGTTGGAGCTGGGGGCACGACAGGAAATCATACATTGTCTGTTGAAGGAACAGGTGATGAGATGGTTGTATTGGGAGTACCCCAAATCATTAAATCTATCAATTTAAATATTTTATATTCCGGTGGTACAACATCTCAGACCAATTTAACTGCTCCTGCAAATGGAGCTTCAAATGTATCACTATCAGAAACTTTCACATGGGATGCTGATGCAAATGCAACCAGTTATAGAATACAAATTGCTACAGAGATAACTTTTACTAATATTGTTGTGGATGAAGTGGTAGATACAAATTCATATCAGGCTTCAGAATTACCATCATCAACTCAACTGTATTGGAGAGTAGCCACTCAATCTTCATGTAATGCACAAGATGTATGGTCATTTGCTGTTTTCAACTTCACAACTACAGCTTTGCCGGGAGATTGTGTCATAGGACTTATCCCGGTTGCTACTGTTGCTTATGATTTTGAATCAGGAAGTCAAGGTTGGACACACAGTGCTGCTGTAGGTCAAGATGGTTGGAGCATTTCTACAGCAAATCCTCATTCAGGTAGCCAATCATTCTTCGGAGCTCCTTTTACCGGTAATAATGATACAAGTCTCACATCACCGCAGGTTTCACTTCCAATTGGCAGATCTCCATTAACGCTTCAGTTTTGGAACCATCAATCAATGGAAGACAGATCCGGCGGCGGTTGCTGGGATGGTGGTCTTCTGGAAATATCTACCGATGGTGGCAATAACTTTGATCAAGTGCCTAATAGTGCCATGTTCTCAGACCCCTATGATGGAGAATTGGGCGGAGGACCATTATCAGGTTCAGATGCTTGGTGTGGTGATCCACAGGATTATTTAAACTCTATTGTTGATATTGACTCATACAGTGGTCAGGATGTTGTTTTCAGATTTAGAAAATCAAATGATGGATCTGTAGCCCATGGCGGATGGCATATTGATGATGTCAAGGTCATTGGGTGTGATACAGACCTCATCTTTGAAAATGGATTTGAAGTTATACCTGCCCAATAAATAACAATTATTTTGTTGAACATAAAGCCTGCAACCTTGCAGGCTTTTTTTTGAAAAAAATAACCCTTTTGTTTCTTGTATTCGATTAAACCTCTGAAACTAACAATCAATGAGGTTAAAAATCATGAAAAGAACAGTATTATTCCTATCCATCGCTGCTATTACGGCTTGCACACAAACTCAAAATGATAAGCAAGACTATGAAGTTTTCGTTGATTCTGATGAAAGTAAGAAAGAGCAAATACTCGTAGCAGAGGAAGCTGAAGCGGGACGTGCATTAGCACCAAGAACCGAACAATTTCATTCAAATAAGCCAGCAAAAGTCAAATCCGCAGTTGCTGATAGTTTAGGATATATAGCACCGGCTCCTTATATTAATGTCGTTGAAGAAAATAGAGAAAACTACAATCATTTTGACGACAATTCGGTTCAAATCGTACAAAACAACCCGGTTTCAACATTCAGCATTGACGTTGATACCGGAGCTTACAGCAATATTCGCCGAATGCTCAATCAAGGAATGATACCACCCCATGATTCAGTTCGTGTTGAAGAAATGATTAACTATTTCAATTATGACTACGAAAATCCGGATATTTCCGAGCAACCTTTTTCAATCAATACCGAGATTGCTCCCTCGCCTTGGAATTCGAATGCTCACTTATTACATATTGGCATTCAAGGTTATGAAGTTAAAAATGAACAACGCCCTGCTTCCAATTTGACGTTTTTAATTGATGTTTCCGGTTCGATGGACTCTCCTGATAAATTGGGGCTGTTGAAACAATCATTTAAACTGATGACAAAAAATCTTCGCAAAGAAGATAAAGTTGCCATTGTAGTGTACGCCGGTGCGGCAGGTGCTGTACTCGATTCCACCAGTGGTGATCAGAAATCCAAAATACTTCAAGCCTTGGATAAGATTTCAGCGGGTGGTTCAACCAACGGTGCCGGAGGCATCAACCTTGCCTATCAAATTAGCGAAGATAATTTCATCGAAGATGGAATCAACCGCATTATCATTGCAACCGATGGTGACTTTAATGTTGGTACAACCAATTTTGAACAACTCACCGAACTGGTATCTCGAAAAAAAGAAAAAGGAATTTCATTAACAACCTTGGGATTTGGTCAAGGAAACTACAATGATCATCTCATGGAACAATTGGCCGATAAAGGCAATGGCAATCATGCTTACATTGACACACTCAAGGAAGCTAATAAAGTTCTGGTCAACGAAATGAATTCCACACTGATGACAATTGCTAAAGATGTAAAAATCCAAATCGAATTTAATCCTGACAGCGTGTCACAATATCGTCTGATTGGTTATGAAAACCGCATTTTAAACAATGAAGATTTCAATAACGATAAAATTGATGCCGGAGAAATCGGCTCAGGTCATAGTGTGACTGCAATTTATGAAGTCGTTATGAAAGGTCAACAAGGTTGGATTGAACCTTTAAAATACCAACAAACCCATGATGGCAAGCCATTTTCTGATGAAATTGCGACATTAAAAGTCAGATATAAAAATCCGGATACCGATACTTCAAAACTGATAACCAATACAGTCAAACGCAATCAAATTGTTGACGATATTTCAAAAGCATCAAATAACTTCAAAATGTCAGCTGCTGTAGCCGGGTTTGGTCAGCTATTGAGAGGAGGTAAAATGTTAAACGGTTTTAATTTTGATGATGTGCAAAAATTAGCCGGTCAAACGATGCAAAATGATCAATTTGGTTATCGTGGTGAATTTCTACAACTTGTATCTCTGGCAGAAAGTTTGACAGAACAACATGCAAATAATGTAGAATAACGAGGTTTAATTTACCAAATTTTGAATGTCAGAACGTAGCGATGAAGAACTCATGTTAGCATTTGCAAACAATGATGCTCAGGCCTTTGAGACACTATACAAACGTCACAAAGATGCTGTTTATCGCTATTTTCTGCGCCATATTGGCAATCCTGATACAAGTAGCGAGCTACATCAGGACTTATGGTTGAAAATCATTAACAGCAAGCAAAATTATCAAATTAAAGCTAAATTTAACACCTGGATGTACACACTGGCTCACAATCGATTGGTTGACTGGTATCGCAGAAACAATCTAGAACAGCAGTCCTTTCAAGCCAATGAAGACGATAATCCGATTGAAGGTTCAACAGACTGGAATCCCGATGATGAACTTCAAACAATGCGACTTTCCAAGCAGTTAAAAACATGTATCGGCAAACTTCCTTTTGAACAACGTGAGATTTTTTTGTTGCATCAGGAGGCTTCACTCACTATTCCACATATTGCAGATATGTTGCAGGAAGCTGTTGAAAAAATCAAAAGCCGTTATCGCTATGCGATTGATAAGTTAAGAAAATGTCTGGAGGTGATTCGATGAATCAGAAAGACATAGAAAAATTATATCAAAAAGGTCAAACCGAAAAATCTCCGGTTGCAATTGATAATTTTATTCTCGCACAAGCTAAAAACAGCTGTCGCAAAAATAATACAACAACACGAAAATGGTTTTATAGTCTCTCAACTGCGGCTGCATTGGTGCTTTGTTTTTCAATCATTATCAATTTACAGAATCAAAACTCAGATTATTTGGTCAATACCGAAGTTCTTAATAAATCAGTCCCCAGAAAACAAAAAACTCAAACCCCTGCTCCAGCTCCTTTTCAGGAAAACAAAGATGAGGGTTTGATTAATGACGAAGACAAAATTAAAAGTGACCAAGCAGGTTCAACTCCTGATACCGAGTTGTATTCTGCTCCGGCAGCCCAAAGTGCTCCGAGAACTGAAGAGCAAAGAAATGAAGCGGATGATACATTTTTGATAATGAACGAAGAAATTGAAGAATCACCCGAGGAAATAGTGGTTGACCCAATCATTGAATACGCAGATTCGCTTGAACAGAATACTGATACAACCAATCAACCGCCAGTTAGTTTATCAGAATCAGAAAAAAGCATTAACGAAGAAAAACCCAAAGCACTTGGACGAGTTTCAGCTAAAAAAGAACAAAAAGAAAACAAATTTAACCAACAAATTCAAAGAGTTAAAGAATTAATTGAATCTAAAATGTTCGAAGACGCAGCTGAATTACTGATACAATTAAAACAACAATATCCAGATTATGATTTTTCAGAAATTGAAAAAAGGATTTCGGATTCTCAGTAGTTTTTTGTCAAATCCATACCTTTGTACAAGTCTGCAACATAATCGCCATAACCGTTGAATATTTTCGTGTCAATACGAGGATTGAATAGAGAAAATCCGCCCCCTATTCTCCTTTCTGTTGCCTGAGACCAACGTGGATGACTCACTTCAGGGTTTACATTTGCATAAAATCCGTATTCATTGGCGGCAATTTGTTGCCATGAATTTAATGGTTGTTTGTCGGTAAATTTAATTTTTACAATGGATTTAATGTTCTTAAATCCGTACTTCCAGGGAACGACCAAACGCAATGGAGCTCCATTTTGATTCGGTAATTTCTTACCGTACATTCCAATTGCAATAAACGCCAGTTCATTCATTGCTTCATCCATACGCAAACCTTCCCGATAAGGCCAGGGAATAACCCTGCGATGTTGCCCGGGAAATTGTTCAGGATCATATAAAGTTTCAAAATAAACATATTTTGCATTACTTTGAGGTTCAAATTGTTTGAGGAAGTCTGCCAGTTTAAATCCAAGCCACGGAATCACCATCGACCATGCTTCCACACAACGAAAACGATAAATACGCTCCTCAATTTTCTGTTTTGGAATTAAATCCTCCAAGTTAAAGACACCTGTTTTATTTGCCAAACCTGAGATTTCAACATTCCATGGCTCGGTCTTTAAGGAATCTGCAAGCGATGCCGGTGCGTCTTTTGACGTGGCAAATTCATAGAAGTTATTGTAAGTTGAAGCACTTTTAAAAGAAGTCAATTCATCATCCGGACCTCGGAATTTGTCAACCTTTTCATACTTATCAATTTCAAAGGCATTTGTTAATGTTGATGAAAGCATTAAACCGGTGCCAAATAGCGCCGAGGATTTCAAAAAATCACGTCTGGATTTATAGAGTTTTTCATCCGTGACATCATTCTCTTTGATAGTATTTTTAAATTTCATGTTATTATCCGAAACTGTTTTAATATAAGAACCAATCAGGCAATTTATCTTACAAAAAATTATGTCACAAGGAAATAACCCCATTTATAATTTCGCTCCGGGACCGGCAATGTTACCTGAGTCAGTTAAGCAACAAATCATTGATGATATGCCAAATTGGCGTGGAAGTGGCTGTTCGGTGATGGAGGTTTCACACCGCGGCACTCTATTCCGCCAATTGATTAAAGAAACGGATGAATTGATTCGTGAAATTCTAAACGTCTCGGATGAGTATGATATTCTTATGACTCCCGGTGGTGCAAGACTACAATACTCCATGATGCCGATGAATTTCTCCAGTTTAACCGGTAAAGCCATGTATTTTGTTCATGGTCATTGGGGCAAATCAGCAATTCTCGAAGCTCAAAAATTTTGTAATGCCAGACCGTTAGTGCCATATAATCAGAATGAAATCTACAGTTCTATTCCGAAATATGATATGAGTCAATTGGATAGCAGTTTCGATTATTTTCACTACACATCCAATGAAACACTCGAAGGTGTTGAGTGGCAATTTATTCCTGAAAACAATAACATACCGATGTTTTGTGATATGACATCGAATCTGATGACTCGTGAAATTGATGTCAATAAGTACAGTTTGATTTATGCCAGTGCGCAAAAAAATCTCGGAATTGCAGGAATTACAATCGTCATTGTTAAAAAAGAAATGCTGGAAAAAGCTCCCGAAAACTTACCGTTGATGCTGGATTATCGAACCTATTCCAAACATGATTCGCTTTGGAATACTCCTCCAACATTTCCGTGGTATGTAATGAATCTGGTTCTTAACTGGATTAAAAATACCGGCGGACTTTCAGCAGTTGAAAAACGCAATCATGAAAAGGCAGCCAAACTTTATGAATACATCGATAACAGTCAATTTTATAAAAACAATGTGGATATGGATTGTCGCTCGAAAGTCAATGTCACGTTTTTATTGAATGATGAATCACTCAATGAAAAATTCGTATCCAAAGCTGAAGAAGCCGGAATCAAAGCCATCAAAGGACATCGTGCGGTTGGTGGAATGCGAGCCAGCATATACAACGCCATGCCAATGGCCGGAATCAATGCCCTCATCAATTTCATGAAAGAATTCGAGAAAGATTATGGCTAAAAAGGATAAAGACAATCAAGTTGATTTATCAAAATTACGGGACAAGATTGACGGAATAGATGCGGATATTCAAAAACTAATCAGTCAGAGAGCCAAAATTGCCGCAAAAGTAGCGAAAACAAAGCACATAGCTGAATCCGGCGGAGCATTTTATCGCCCCGAACGTGAAGTTCAAGTGTTGAGAGCAGTTAAAGAACGCAACAAAGGACCTCTATCCGATGAAACATTAGTCCGTCTTTTTCGTGAGATTATGTCTGCCTGTTTAGCTCAGCAAAAGCCTTTAAACATTGCCTATTTAGGACCTCAGGGAACATTTTCTGAAATGGCGACTTACAAATACTTCGGACATTCTGTTGCAGCACTTCCGGTCACCAGTATTGATAATATTTTCGCAGAAGTTGAAGCCGGAGTTGCTGATTTTGGAGTGGTTCCGGTTGAAAACTCAACGGAAGGAGCTGTGAACAACACATTGGATATGTTTATATCTTCACCACTCAAAATTTGTGGAGAGCTTGATTTACCAATTCATCATAATTTAATGAGTCGATTCACCGAACTCTCTGAGATTAAAGTGGTTTTTTCACATCGTCAATCTCTGGCACAATGTCGTGGATGGCTGAAAGAAAACTTACCGAATGCTGAATGCATCGCTGTCAGTTCCAACGCCGAAGCGGCAAAGCGTGTGCAATATACAGACCATTCAGCAGCTATTGCCGGCGAAAGCGCCGCTGCAATGTACGGATTAGACATTCTACACAAAGAAATTGAAGATCGAACTGATAACTCCACCCGATTTTTAGTCATCGGTAAACAAATCGTCACTCCGAGCGGAGATGATAAAACTTCATTATTAGTGGCTGCCAAAGATCAACCCGGAGCTTTGTTTCACATTCTTAAGCCTTTAACAGAATGTGATGTCAGTATGACTCGAATTGAATCGCGTCCATCCAAACAAGGCAAATGGGATTATGTTTTCTTTATCGATATCAATGGTCATGTCGAAGATGAAAATGTTGCCAAAGCGTTAAGATTATTACAGAGAATTACGACTCTTTTCAAAGTGTTAGGCTCATATCCTAAATCTATTTCTGACAGTTAGTCAACTCTGCCTCAACACTGATTCGTGGATTACTGAGATAAACCTGCTATAATTCGCTTCTTTGTTAATGCATTCCTAGCCAATATTAAGAGATGAATACAGAAATCATGCAGGCGTATGCCAGTTGCCCCAAATATATTGAGTTGTTACTTAAAGATGAGCTACTCAATTTAGGTGCGAGTTCCGCCTCAGAAAAATTGGCCGGAGTGAATTTTGAGGCAACATCCGAAACTTTAATGAGAGTTTTATTGTGGTCACGATTAGCAAATCGAATTTATGTTTTGCTAAACACCATCAAAATTTCCAACTCCGATGATTTGTATAACGCCATTTCACATATCAAATGGAATGAACAACTCAACAAAGTTCCGCAAACTCTTTCTGTGAGTTTTAAAGGGACAAATAAAGAGCTCCGAAACACACAGTATTCCTCACAAGTTGTCAAAGATGCAATCTGCGACCAATTAAGAGATATCACCGGAACACGTCCTAATTTTGTTAAATCACAGGCTGATTTATCAGTTTCTGTCGTTCTCAAGCACAATCAGGCGTTGATTTATCTGGATATTAGTGGCAGAAGTTTGCATTTGCGAGGTTATCGAAAAAATTTAACTGCTGCACCACTCAAGGAAAATTTGGCATCCGCAATTCTCACAAGGGCTGATTGGCAAAACCTTTCGCAAAAGAATTACAATCTGATTGATCCAATGTGTGGTTCAGGTACTTTGCTCACTGAAGGTTATTTAATGGCTTGCGATATTGCACCCGGTCTTACGCATCCAAAATACAGCGTTTTCAGTTGGATACACTTCGACCAAAACCTTTGGGATTCATTGATTGAAGAAGCAAAAACCCGGATGCTCATAGGAATGGAAAACTACAAAGGGCAAATCATTGGAGCCGACCATCATAAAGACTCCGTTGAAATTGCCAATGAACACGCCTATCAACTCAATGCCGAAAGTAAAATCGACTGTCAGCTTAAAACTCTGGATAGTTTTAATATTCCACCCAAAAATAATCTCATTGTCTGTAACCCTCCTTATGGAGTTCGCCTGAAAAAGAATGTCGATAGCAGTTGGAAAAATTTGGCCCAATGGCTTGCTGATAAAGCATCGGAAGCAAAAGCAGCAATTATTACGCATAACAAAAATCAGGGGTTCATTTTAGGTTTCCGAGCAGAAAAATCATGGAAGTTTAAAAATGGCGAATTGGATATCAATTTAATTGCATTTAATATCAACCAAGATAAAAAGCTCAATGTACCTGATGGCCAAAATTTCGCTTTGCCTGAAACAGCTCAGATGGTTGCCAATCGAATTAAAAAGAACCAATCTAAACTATCAAAATGGATAAAGAAAGAAAATATCAACGCTTATCGTGTTTATGATGCAGACATTCCTGAATATGCTGTTGCGGTTGATGTTTACAATAATCACATAAACATTCAGGAATACAAAGCTCCGGCAAGTGTGCCTGAATCCAAAGCCAGAAAACGTCTGGATGAAGCCATCATGGCGGCACAATCAGTATTAAAAATTAAGAACGAGAACACCCATGTCAAATCACGTTTTCGTCAGGTTGAAAACCAACAATATGAAAAGAAAAACTCAAACACTCATAACTTCAAAATTGTAGAAAGTGGTCGAAAATATCTAGTCAACCTAGAACAATATCTCGATACCGGAATTTTTATCGATCACCGTTGGGTGAGAGATTATATTCATGCCAATTGTAAAGATAAAACACTTTTAAATTTGTTTAGTTATACAGGTAGTGTGACTGTTGCAGCAGCTTTGGGTGGCGCAGAAAAATCAGTGAGTGTGGACACGTCGAATGCTTATTTGCAATGGACAAAAGAAAATTTCAAAATCAATCACATTGATTTATTAAAGCACAAGCTAGTAAAAAGTGATGTTTTGGAATACATATTTTCGTGCAAAGAAACATTTGATATTATTTTTGTCGACCCACCGACCTACTCCAATTCGCATTCCAGAAAAGAAGACTGGGATGTTCAAAGAGATCATGTCAAACTGCTCCTCGCATGTAAAAAACTTCTGAATGCGGGTGGTGAAATCATATTCTCCAACAACTACCGTAAGTTTAAGTTGGATGAAAGTCTCAATGAACAATTCGTTATCAGTGACTGGACTAAGAGAAGCACGTCTCCGGATTTTGAAAAAAGTAAAATTAAACGAGTTTGCTATCAACTAAAATCATTATGAACCAAATAACACAAAAAACCAAAGAAGAGCTGGCTCAGGAATGTGCACCTATTTACTACAAAGAAATCGAACGTTTTTTTGCCAAAGGTGTATTAATACTTGTAGGCAAAGACTTGGATATTCTTGATATTGCACTCGTTGTTCAAAATGATGATAGTGAGCAATTAAAACAATGGTTGGAATCCGGAAAAGTATTACCCGTTAACGATGAATACGCTGTTAAATGGAGTCAGAGTGAAACACAATTGCTGGCAGTCACAGTTGTTCCTTGGTTATTGGTCCAGGAGATTATCTGAAAAATTTGATGCAAATCAATGTAATCAAAATCAAAAAAAAGTATCATAGGGTTTTATTAACAATTAAACACAAGGGGTAAAAATGTACGGAGAAAAACACGATCTTCATCATGAATTTCCAGAATTTGAAGCAGAAATCAGACACTTAAAAATGAATAATGGACATTTCGCCAGATTCTTTACTGAATATGACGAAGTTGATGATGAATTGATGCGCATTCAACAAGGAATTGAAACACCATCAGATGACTATATCGAGGAACTAAAGAAAAAGCGTTTGTTTTTAAAAGATGAAATGTATTTTATGCTTCTGAAGTACAAAAGAAAGCAAAAGAAAAAAGAAATTAAAAAGGAACGCAAGAGATTAAAGCAGAAGTCTAAAGATTAAGACGAAGAAAACCGAAGGGCTTGAAAAATACATTCAAGCCCTTATTTTTTGCAATATCAGAAATTAAAAGGAACTGACATGACAGATCAATTGTTTTACTTGTTTTCAGCATTATTATTAGGACTCGTAATCGGTGCCATGATTATGTATTTCACCTCCGGTTCAAATAAGGATTCAGCAAAAACCATTGAAGAACTGGAATCAAAAATTAGGAATTATCAAAATGATGTTGCAGAACATTTTGAAAAAACCGCTGATCTTGTCGACGAACTCACACAAAGCTACAAAAACGTCTTCGATCATCTCGGCAAAAGTGCCAGAGAATTAATGACCGATGATCAAATCAAACTCATTGAAAAACGAAAAAGCAATAAAGTCACACTCGAGTTTCTTCGAACTGAAGAAGAACTCAACATTGAAGATGACAACGAAGAGCTGGAAGAACTTTTAGAAAAAGTATCTGAAGAACACAAAGAGGAGTCTTTAAATTCAGAGGTCGCTCAAGAAGATACTATTCAAAGACACCAGAAGAAGAAAAACAAGCTGATACACAAAGAAAAAGACAAAACCGCCTGACGATTCTTACGATGAAAACGGCTATGTTTGATAAAGCACATTAATTTCAGGCATAAAAAAGGGCTTCTGAAAGCCCTGATATGATTAAATGGTACGAGGGCGAGAATCACATAATTTTATATATTATTGATAATGAAAGCACTATTTATTTTTTACTATCGTGTTTATATAACAAATGTACCAACAAAAATACAAAGTGACCTGTGAAATAAATTACACCGCTTTTTTATGTTTAGGATAAAATCAATTTCCAAGCCGATATAATCCAGAAGTTTGATAAGTGTATCAAATCTGGGGTTTCCCCTTTTTACTTAGGGGTTCTGTATATACTTTTTCCCTAGCCAAACCGGTATCTTGCTTGTGATAACTTTAGCTCATACCACCATAGAATCGATAATTTCACGCATGGCAAGCAAAATCAATTTATCATCATTACTTTCCAAGCCACTTTCAAATATTCGGCTCTATCTTGTTCTGATTGTAAATAATCACTTGTTTTATACTCAACTGTTTTACCCATTTACATTAAGACATTTGGTAATTTCAATCACATTGAGAGTGTAACTTATATATTACAACATTACAATCTATGACTGTTATTGAATATAAAAATTCAATTCTGAAATGTTCATTTTGTGGATATAAAAAATCTTTAGGCAAACGAATCCCAGCGTGAGCATGTATCAGGTTCTGGCCTCCCCCTATTAAATATTTCTAATCGTGACCTATTAAAATTGGTTCTTCTCTGGGTGTAAGGTCTCTGGCTGTTTTTTATTGGAGTGGCTTTTAAATCAACCCTGAGATTATTTGTTAATAAGTCGCTGAAAATTTCGCTATCTGTAATTTTGGGACTTAACCACATGTTGATTAAATCAGTATCATCATGGTTAAAAATTAAGGAATTGATTTTTTAATGTATGTTTTTGAGTTTAGGATTTCCCGGACATGTGATAATTGAGGCTGTAGTAATAATTTCATCATTGATTTGATAATGTTTGCAAATACCCAAAGCCAAAGCGTTATCAGAGTTTTCTAAAAAATGATACTTTTTATTCTGACCTTCAATGAAACCATTGGCAGGAATAATACAACGAGACTTTTGAAATAGTCCTTTAGTCAATCGGCTGGAATAAAGTTTATCATATCGGCTATTGAAAGTTGCATATTTATAGTGGGCTTTCCGCTTTTTTCGAGCATCAACCACCATTTAGCATCAATCAGATTTCTGCCTCTTTCCTCATGTTCGTAGACAATTTGGATATTTGAAGCCGGTACCCTTATCCCCCTGCTTTCAATATCCTCTACACTAATTTTAAAGTCAGATTTTCAACTTTAAAATCACTGATTGCTACCAAATGCCCACACATATAAATATTGTAAAATAAATATTTTGAAAACTGAAACAACAACCCATTAAGAAAATAAATTTGAGGTTTCGAGGCTTTGCAATCCCCCGTAAGTGGAAAAGGCTGGAAAACACCTTTTTTATAGTGTAAGAAAATGTCTGTATAAATCCCTTTTTTATAGTGTTAAAATTCTTTTTATCGAGTCGATAAATTGCTTTTTATAAAACCGCAAAAATTCCTTTTTATGGCTACGGAAAATTACTTTTCTTAACGTGTCTAAAAACTCTTTTTATAGTCGGAAGTAATTGTTTTTTATATGACCGACAAAAAGCCTTTTTTATAGTGTTACTATTATTTTTTATAGTGCCGATAAAACCCTTTTTTATAGTGCCAAAAAATTCGGGTGCAGGGGGGTTCAAAAGTCTTTTAAGTGATACATGGAAAACGAGCGACCAGATAAATTTTACATTCCCAGAATTTCATATTGGAAAATAAGTTTTGGAAAAGTCATATATACTTTTACTTGTTTATGAAAAATATCATAATAGTATCTCTAAAGTATGTTATATTAAAATCATACTAATAATTCTATTGTAAACAGCATGAAGAAAAGACTACTACTGCTATTAATTGTTATTTTAAACCCAGTCAATCTGAAAACAATATACCATCCTCTGGGATTTTGCACATTCAAAATAGTCCAGATAAATCATCAGTAACATACAGATGTGACTTGATTGATAATACAACCATCAAATTATTGCATTTTAATCAAGTTATGCTTTCCTACGCTTTAAAACTTGATGAATTTAATAAAGCGATGAAAGAGTTAAAAGATGAATTTAGTAAAGACTCTGATGATTCGATTAATGAACTATATAATCAAATGTGTAACAACTATATGAAAATGTAAAACACAAAAATAGTGATATTGGAAAGAAAATATGAAGTTGGCGATTGAAAATTGTAATAAAAAGCTATATCAAACAACAATAAAGTGTCATTTTTGAGCTAATCTCACTAACACAATTAATAAAAACACAAACATGTGAAATTAATACAATGAACAGCTGGGATGAAACATTTAAATTACAGAACAGGAGGTATATGGTTAGCCAATGAGACTGGATATAGCGATTGTGGGGTTGTGAATATTTCCACATTTAAAAGACATTGAACAAGACTTCTTCTGGCAATATCACTCTAAAAGAGTTGCTTAACAAATCCAGAGGCGAAGGTGGTATCATTCCATGTAATCTACTAGAAGAAGAAACACTTTATCGTTATATAAATCAGGAATATGAAATGAACTGCAAATATGTAAATTAATTAGAATTATTGATAGTTTTGATATGAAAAAAATCATCTATATATATTAATCGCTATTTCTACTTTCGCAAAAGCAAGCAATTGGCAAATGATACCCGAATTTGATTCTTATAAACTACTTAATGTTACTAAAAATCAATCTGATGCAAAAATCGTGGTACTTCTGGCTTATCATGGGCTGATGGCAGACAAGCAATAATTATTTTTATAAGTATTTCACAAAATGGTAAAACAAATCATTATCGTTGTAATCAATATTTTCTGACATGCAACAAACTGGTAAAGAATGTTTTCTCAACTTACAAAATAAATTTCTCAGGACTTTTGAAAAACGCACCTAAACACCAGAAACACCCTTAAATTTTGTCTAAATAAGGGTGGCTGGGCATTGGGCATTATTTCCCAAAAGTGTTTAAAAAAAATCAAACAACACATTCACTGTAATTTGTCATATACTCGAAATTAACTGGCTGTAATATGCTTTTCACCAAAGTATGTTTAGCACTTTCATAGTTCTTTCAAATCCCTGTCTTTCAAGTCTTTGGAAAAACTTACTTCTACCAATAGCAGGACGACCACAATCCCAACAATATTCTTTATAGTTGAAATATAAGTCACTGCCTTTGGTTAAAAGAACCACCATTAGTATCTGTTTCACTGAGAAAAGCCAGAACAGTATCAGCATCAATCTGATATTGTTTAATCGCTTTTTCTGTTGTGTCACATTCAGAAAACCGTTTGTTTGACAAGAAGTCTGTTTAAGCCACCAATAACCCAATTCAATACACCTGATAATTCTTTGTTGATTATCTTTTGAGCCAGTCTTGAGTCTCTTTCTTCTGGTTGGATAAACTCATTGAAAGGGATAATTAAAAACCGCCTGAAAAACCCGTCTGTCATATCGGAAGTGGTTGGCAGATTGTTTACATTGAATATCAGCTTTGTATCTGGAAATGATAACGGGGTCTTTTTATATGGAAGTCTCGCTTCCAATGGTTCACCATAGCCATAGATTTTAAAGAAGTTGGTACTTTGTATTTTATTTCCGCTTAACTTCTGTACAGTAGTTAAGCAATACATTCTCTATCATTGCCCTGTGATCGCCTTTATCATCACAAAGACTTTCCAGTGAAAACTTGGTTATATTGTGCGAACCCAGCAAGGCATTTATTACATCAAAGAAAACACTTTTACCATTTGCACCCGATCCGTACAGTAGTAAAAACTTTTTCAAGGTTTAATGTTTACTGGTAACAAAAAGATAACCAACAAGCTAGATAAAACCATCTAGGCGGTTATCTGGTAAACGCCTATCAAGGTATGATTGAAACAAGTCTGTTCTTGAATTTACATCAAAAGCAAAAGGAAGTTGATATCTGATATAGTCAAATTTATTGAAGTCCTTTAACTCTGGCTTTGGGATTCAAACCGCAAAGTTCCGTTTGCAGATTTATAACCGTATCAGTTGTAAGTTGTGGTTTGGGGCTGAACTGGCAAATTGTTTAGCAATGCTTCTTTTTACCTGTAATTGGTTTTGTGATAGCCCAAGGAATACCCAGACTGACCGCAAACTCAAGCAAAAAGTTTTCCATGATATTATCATCAATCACTTGCCAATAAGTACCGTTAAAAACAAGAGCTTGATTATCCCAAGCAAAACCATAATAATCTGGTAATCTAACAAATAAAACATCAATGCAAATTACATGATACTGGGCGTTTGTTGGCTCTTTTGTATCATTTCTTGTATAGGTCGCAGTCTACCCTGCCTTTTTATTTCACTAGTGCTAGTTCTTAAAATCCGGTTCAATATCATTTTCATTTGAACCTCCTTTGTTTTAACAGGTTGATAGCTTGTCTGTAGTGTGAACAAAACCCGCCTTTCAATAAGAACTTGACTGCATCAGAAAATGAATTGAATCTATGCAAAAAATCCCTTGATGAGCCTGTACCCTGCCATATCTCAAAATAGGGTCATTCCCAACCTTTACTAAGTTATAACCAAAACCAACGGATATAATAAATATGAGTTCATTGATTGCTTGAGTATAATGATTTTTGTATAGAATCAATTTTCAGATTGTTGTTTGTAATAATCTCTAGGTCGTGACTTCCGCCAAGAATCTCATGACCTTTTTTGTTTTTAGATTTATTCACTGTCTCTTTGCTCCATTTGCTGATTTATAAAATCCTGAATATCGGACTCCAAAAAAGCCAACGGCTCTGGCTGATATTTTTATGGGTTTCTTGAGTTTGCCTTGTTGTACCATTCGCCAAAGTGTGGTTTCGAAACATTTAGCATTTTTGCCGTCACTTTAGGACGGTGTAAGAAGTTGTTTTTACTGTCATATTCTTTCTCTTTTGTTAATAGGAAATCATTATGATAGCAGAAGTTTCTTTAATAAAATGTTGAAAAATTATGTGGTTTGGATGTGGTCGAGATTTACTTTTGTGGGTCATTTGTGGGTGTTTCTTTGTTTCTTAAACTCTAATACTTGTCTTGTATAATTGGTTTACAGTTCTATCAAGACGCAGTTTACCATCTGGAAATAGATAAATATTGTTTGTATCAATATCATGTATAAAGCCCAGTTTATCTATTTTGTTCTTTCAAGGATAAACCTTATTAATCTCTGGAATAATTATCATTTCCACCTTTTATATTCAATTAATTGAAACAAAAATCAATATAATCTGTTTGTCTGCAATTTTCTAAATACTTTATGAATTTTCTAGGTCTGTATCATTGATTTCTGGGATTTCGATTGGTTTCAAGTCAAAACCATGAATATCGTTCTCAATCTAATGGCTTGCTCAATAATTTCCAGACTGGTTGTAGTAATAAACTATAAGATTATCATCTTCATTAAAGTAATCCCATAAAGCTAAGCCATGTATTTAATAAATCTGCATTATTAAAGAATTTTTTTGTTTCCGTTTTTCCCGACAAATCAAAATAGCCCCATCATGAAAGCCTTTTTTTTTTCAACTTCATCCATATAAACTATTTCTATAGATGTTGTCATAGCATTTACAAGTTCGTTAATAAATGCAGGAAAATTAGTAAGCCACAGCTCTATATAGCTATTTTGAGCTAATACACTTGAACATTTAGTTTGACTTATTGCTAAACACCAAATCTGTTTATGTTCTTCTCTAAAAATAGGTTTGGTTAGTAAAAAAACCATCTAAGAAAATTGATTTTATTAGCCAACAAATTTGGCTGGCTCTTCAATATTCATACTTGCAGGTGCTGAGTCATTTTTTTGATGGTAATCAAAATATTTCTCTAAGCTAAGCTGTGATTTTCGAGTGTGTTTAAATAAGCTCTTATTGTGCCTTTAAGATGAATATGGGCTTTGGGCGTGATTAGTGATTGAGTATTTAATATATCATCTGTTTTAGACTTTCCTATTTTTTCAATTTCAGTTCTTGTATAAAACTTTTCACCATTAAATTCTTTCTTACACTCTTCCAAGTGAAAACTTCCAGTTAGCAGGAATCAAGCGAAAGCGGTTGGAAGTGTTCACTTGTACATTGTGACCTATCGCTTGATTGTTGTTTTATTATACTCAATTCAGCTTAATCATTTATCTGTTTTCTTGAGTTTATCGGTATTATTTGACGTTGGCACTATCACAAATCCGCCCAGAACTGCATCATTTTAATTCTATCGGGTAAATATTCGGCTTTGTTGTAAGTGGCTTCAATTTTATTTTTGTTTTCGTGGCTGAGTTGTTTTTCTACCAAGTGGCTGGGATAGCCTAATTCTCTTAAACTGGTACTGGCAAGGTGTCTAAAGCCGTGTACGGTCTTGATTCCATGATAACCAAGCCGATATAAACCGTATAACATAGCATTATTGCTTATTGGCTGAGTTTGTGGCTTGTGGCTTGATGCAAATATGTAATCATACTCTTGGTATAGTTTTGCAGTTCTCTGAATATTTCAATCACTTGTTTGCTCATGGGTACGATATGTGATCGTTTCATTTCATTCGGGCTTCGGTATCGTCCATAATTTGTTTTCAAAGTCGATTTCATCCATGTGGCATTTCTGATTTCGTTGGTTCTGAGAAATGTGTATAAGGCAATTTTTAATCCGGCTTTGGTTGTGGGTTCGCCGTCAAAGTTGTTGATTGATTTTACCAGTTGGGGTAACTCTTTCAGTTGGATTGAGTTGTAATTGGTGCGTGTGGGCGATTTTAAAACCGTTTCTATACCTTCACATGGGTTGGACTTGATAAAGCCGTGAACCTTTGCAAATATAAAAATATGATTGCATCTTTGCCGAATCTTTTTGAGTTGTTCTAAAGCTCCCCTATTCTCAATAATCCTCAAAACCTCAATCATTTCCATTGAGTCGATTTTATCAATCGGTCTTTCCCCCAAGTGATAGAAAACATTATCTTCTAAAGATTTCCAGATATTACGGGAGTGAATTTCTGTCCATTTTTCTAAATTGGTGTTATACCATTGTTTGGCTACTTTTAAAAAAGTGTATTTCTTTATCTTTCTTTTTTGATTTTTTCTTTGTTCACTGGGGTCAATGCCATTAGCAATCTTTGATTTTATTTCATGTGTTTTATCTCTGGCTTGAGCCAGTGAAATATCGGGATAAGTTCCTAATGCTATGGTTTTTTGTTTATCATCAAAGCGATAACTTAACCGCCAATACTTCGAACCATTGGGATGAACCAGTAAAAACAAACCCCTGCCATCACTGACTTTGTATTGTTTCTTATCCGGTTTGAGTGCCTTTATTTTAGTGTTGTTTAGCTTCATTTTAAGCCTGTTTGTTGGTACATCGTGTTGGTACATAGCATCTCCACACACATTTTCGTGTTGGTATATGCTTATATACCCACAATTGTACCAACAAATTTATTGCGTTGTAAAGAAGTCTTTTGAAACCTTATGAAATTAAAACCCCTTGATATATAAGGGTTTGCGAAGATTTTAGGCATAAAAAAAGGGCTTCTGAAAGCCCCTGATTGAGTTAAATGGTACCGAGGGCGAGAATCGAACTCGCACTCCCGTAAAGGAACCGGATTTTGAATCCGGCGCGTCTACCAGTTCCGCCACCCCGGCACATTTGAGGTGTGTAAGTATAAAGATTTCTTCAGTTTGTTCAAGATAAATTGCTCAAATATTTAAACTTTTTAACTATTTGTTTTAAGCGTTAGTGCAATTCTGAAACCCACCCTTGCATCGGTAAAATCTGATTTTGCGGTTGAGCGATTACTTGATGAAAACTCCTCTTTGGCACTACTCCATGCACCACCACGAATCACATGATTTTCGCAACCCGGATTAAACCATGCTGTTCCATCAACTGGCGCACGAACATAGGAATCGTGCCAACAATCCATAACCCACTCCATAACATTTCCAGCCGTATCATTTAATCCAAAACTATTTGCAACAAAACTGCCAACAGGTGCTGGTCCCCAATGTTTGTCATTATAGTTTTCAAATCCCTTTTCCCATTTGGAACGAATCACTCCTTTCGACTTATCTTGTTTTCCGGTTAAATTCTCAATGATTTCGGTTGGGTTTCCATTCCCCCAAGGGAAAATAGATGTAGTATTAGATCTCAGTATATATTCAAATTCAGACTCCGAAAGCAGGCGATAATTTTTACCGGTCTTATTTGCAAGCCATTGAGTATAAGCCAATGCATCGTTCCATGAAATGTGAATTACCGGCAAGTCATCTTTGGATTTCTTGCCTAAATAATCACGCTCCCAGGTTATTTTGCTTTTGTTTTTTAAGCGACCCGTTTTTAAATCATATATTTTTGATGATTTGTTCTTTTCAGCATCAGTCACATAGTTTGTATCTTTAATGAAAAGTCTGAAGTCCTTAACGGAAATTTCATTCTTACTGACTGCAAAACCATATTGGATATCAACTCTATGTAACGGTTGTTCATTATTTAAGCCTTGAGCATTCCCCATAAGAAAACTTCCTGTGGGTATAACAACCATCTTAGGAAGTTCGCTATTGTTATAGAAATCTGCAAAGTTATCTAACGGCTTATATCTGCCAAATATCTGAATTCTTTGAATTTCAGAGTTATATTCTGCAAATTGTTCATCATCAACTCCTAACATTAGCAATTGTTCATACATTTGCTCAGCCCGTTGTAAATTAGCTGTGTCAATTGCAGATTCGGTTTGCTGTTTGAGCCACAATAGTCTTTGTTGCTTCAAATCAGTGATTCGTTGCTTTGTTGGGAGAATATTTTCAGATTCAGGATTGAGCATTTCCAATTGTTCCAATGAGGAGTTTGCCAATTGAAAGTCAATTTCCTCTGCGGCCAACAGGGCTTCAGCCACTAAAAAATCTTCAACTTTACTAACCAATTCAATACTTTTGGGATTCTCAGCATCCAACATAAAACTTCGTTTTGCAATATGCCATGCATCATTATTATCAGCATTTATTACATTGCCCTCAGCAAGGAATTGCAATCCTTTTGGATATATGTCATTGATGGTTTTGATGGTTGAAAGTTTTTCTTCAAGATTGAGTATTTCATCATGATTTGGATTTAGTGTTTTCAATCTTGAGATAGCAAAAGTTAAGTTGTCAGAATCGCTTTCAGAAATCGCCAAATTGCTAATATCCAGAATCTTATTGGTAATCTTCTCAGAAAGTATTTGCAAATTTTCATTCGCTTCGTCAATTGATTTTAAACTCAGATAATAAAATAATGCATTATCATTTTCAGGTTGAAAATACCTGTCTTCATCAATTGAAAGGTTTGCGGATTTAATAAGTTCTTCACTGGTTAAGGTACTCAGAGTTTGCAAATCGAACTCCCACTGCGGAACATCGAGAATACTATCAATAGTTGGGAAATTAGTATCTGGTTGAAACTCTTTAGGTTGTTGAATTGGTATTGGAGTTTGCGAGTTGTCAGCCACTAAATCAGGTGCATCAATAAGGCGGGAATTCGATGCAGTATTTTTCATAACAACAAGAAAAACAACAAGAATAACTCCTACAATGAAAACAGCAATTTCTTTACCAGACATATAGTTATTCTATTCCGGACAGTTATCTCTCAATGTGTTGCAAATTCTACCGTCAACGACCGGTGCAATTCCTCCGCTCGTAAATTGAATCTTCTGGATAACCAGTTGCTTCAAACTGGAACCATTTTTATTACAATTTACAATCATACTCGAATCAATCATATCATATCCATCATGGTCTGTATTATCATCAATTATATATTGCGGAACGACAGCAAATATTTCTTCATTATTCTCTATGAACCTATCATTTTTGGACCAACGCAAGTTTGTAAATTGTTGTTTTTCCGGATTATGTGTGTATTTAAAACCTGAGGTTAATAACCAGTGACCATTTGCAGTCCACATATCTATGCTATGAGTAATAACTTTTTTTAGAATTTCACCATTAATTTTTATCAGCTTCAACTCTGTTGAGTACGGGAACATTCCCTCTATGTGCTTCTTAGTGATTGAACTGTTTGCCTCAATATCGTGGTTAAGTCTGACTCCTCCTGAATTAATAAATGCAATATCAGCATGACAATGATCAAATTCTTCTTTAGCAGTATCTGCGATAAAGTTGCCGATATTTGTTTCAAAACGTCTGATTTCGCTTTCTTCAGCTTTTAAGGTTACTTTAGTTGTTCCATAAGCCGAGTCGAGACAATCGTCTTCTAATTTGAGTTTACGACAGTATTGCGAGTCTGTCATTACAACCATATTATTCACGATTTGCTGAACGAAATTATCCGGTTTAAAATCTTTATCCAAATCAATAAAAGCTGGTAAAAAATTTATATTGCCATCGTGAGTTTTGCTCACTTCAATCACAGTTGCTGAAACGGCATCCGCATCCGCCTTGGTAATCCAGTGATTGTCGATTTGTTCCAGTTGGCGATAGTGTTCATGACCACCAATAATCAAATCCGGGCGATCTTTCTTATCAAGATTCATAATTCTTCTGTCATCGGACATTTGCTGATGAGTGAGAGCAACAATCACATCAGCACCTTTTTCATTAAGAAATCTCACATAATGCTTTGTTACTTCAACTGTATCATCAAATCCGGCGATATATTCAGGTTTCGCCATATCTGTCATTAAGCTAAATATACCGACTTTGATTCCTGAATAGTCTTTCATCAACCATTTATGCATTTTCTCAGAGGTAATCACACCCAATTCATCATCACGTTTCCAGTTGATATTGGAGTCCAGCCAATTGAATTCAGATTCATCAATTCTTTGTTGCAAGTTGGACATGTATTTCATTTTTCCTTTGTCAAATTCATGATTTCCAAAGGTAATAATCATGTCATCATCAAATTGCGGAGAAAAACCATCCAGAAAATTCAATACATGAATCATTGACTCGCCATTATCAACTCGGCTAGAAAAAGATGGATAAAGGAAATCTCCGGCGTGCAATAACAAAACTTTTTTCCCTTCACTCTCTAGTTGATTTCTTAAAGCTCTAACCCTGGCAAGACCTCCAACATTCCCTTGATCCAATCCTTCAATACGATAAACATCGTTAATTGCCAGAATGACAAATGATTGAGAAGCTGAGTGTTTTTTTGTATGGCAAGAGCTTAAAACTAAGATGAAAATTAAAAATAATATTCCGAGTTTTTTAAAATTTACTGAGTGCATATTGGCTGTTTTTGAAAAATATGTTTTAATTAGCGGATGATAACAGATTACCATTGGATTGACGATAATTCGCAATTAGAACAGCTTATTTCTCTTGAAAAAAAAGCCGCTTTAGCTTTTGATAGTGAGTTTGAGCGCGTAAATACATACTACCCGAATCCGGCACTATTTCAGTTTCAAATCGGTGAAGAATTTTACCTTTTGGATATGAAAAAACTTCAGCCAAGTGAAGGTTTGCAAAATATATTGGATAATATCATAGTTCATTCCGGCTCGGAGGATTTAGAAATTATACAAAATATGTTTAACCGCCAGCCGAAAAATGTGTTTGACACTCAAATCGCTGCCTCTCTTTGCGGATATGGTTTACACGTTTCCTACCAAAATCTGGTTAAAGATCTGTTGGATGTTGACTTGCCAAAAGAACACAGTCGTTCCGATTGGATGAGAAGACCACTCTCCCCTAATCAAATTAAATATGCGATCGGAGATGTAGCACATCTTGCTGAAATGAAAAATATTTTATCTCAAAAGCTCGAAACTTTAGGAAGAATGGAATGGTTTGAGCTTGTCAGCAAAAATAAAATGCATTCAACTGATGCTAAAGAAGTTATTGAAAAACTATTTATCAAAATTTCAAAGTCTGACCGCTTAAATATTTCACAAAAGAAGTTGTTATTTGCAATTCTACAATGGCGTGAAGATTTTGCTCAGCAAAGAAACAAGCCTAGAAACTGGATCATGAAAAATGATCAAATCAGAAAAATTATCAAACTCAGACCCGGTAACAATACTGAACTCATCAAAAAAGCTGGATTGTATGAAAAATTTGTCGAATACAATGGCAATGATTTGATTGCTCTCTATGACAGTTCTCAAAAAATACATGCCAAATCGTTACCGGATATTTTCAGACTTGATTTGAATCAAACTCAAATCTTCGCAGCTTCAAAACAGATGATGATTGAAAAATGCGAAGAGTTAGATATTCCACCTTCACTGGTTATAAACACGCAAGATTTAAAAACGCACATTGCCCGAGGGAATACTCTCAATGATATTGAGTTATGGGGGTTAATCAATGGCTAATTTGTGAGTATTTGGAAAAACACTTGCACAATTGAACTTAAAAACTAAAATACACACTTCTCGGGATGTAGCGCAGCCTGGTAGCGCACCACAATGGGGTTGTGGGGGTCGGAAGTTCGAATCTTCTCATCCCGACCAATAGAAAATTATATGAGGTTAAATATGAAAAATCCGGTAAGAGTGGCAGTAACAGGTGCAGCAGGACAAATTGGATATCAATTGCTGTTCAGAATCGCAGCAGGTGATATGTTAGGACCGGATCAGCCGGTCATTCTTCAACTTCTGGAAATTCCGCCGGCGATGAATGCAGTTCAAGGTGTGGTAATGGAATTAGAAGATTGTGCATTTCCATTACTTCATGGTGTTTTTGCCAGCGATGACCCGAATGTAGCCTTTAAAGATGCGGATTTTGCTCTTCTTGTTGGTGCTCGCCCAAGAGGTCCGGGAATGGAAAGAAGCGACCTATTGGAAGCAAACGGTGCAATTTTTACCGTTCAAGGAAAAGCTATCAATGACAATGCCAACAAGAATATCAAAGTTCTTGTTGTTGGTAATCCGGCAAATACCAATGCTCTTATAGCCCAACAGTCAGCACCGGACATTAATCCAAAGCAGTTTACAGCGATGACTCGTTTGGATCATAATCGTGCGTTGGCACAACTAGCTGCTAAAACAGGAACTCAAACCAGTGACATCACAAATATGACAATCTGGGGAAACCATTCATCCACACAATATCCTGATATTTCTAATGTTAAAATTGAAGGTAAAAGTGCAACTGAAATGGTTGAAAGAGATTGGTATGAAAATGATTTTATCCCAACCGTCCAACAACGCGGTGCAGCGATTATTAAAGCTCGTGGTGCTTCAAGTGCTGCATCAGCTGCCTCTTCAGCGATTGACCATATCCGCAACTGGGAATTAGGTACAGATGATGGAGAGTGGGTATCAATGGCAATTCCAAGTGATGGCAGTTATGGCGTTGAACCTGGAATTATTTTTTCCTATCCAGTTACTTGTAAAAATGGTGAATATGAAATCGTTCAAGGTTTAGAAATAGACTCATTTTCACAAGAAAGGTTGGATGCAACTGAAAAAGAACTTAGAGAAGAACGAGCTGCCGTTGAGCATTTGTTCTCTTAAAAACTTTTCTTAAATTTCAATAAAAAAAACCTGCTTTAACTGCAGGTTTTTTGCAAAAGAAAAAAGTAAAGATAACTCTGTTCTTACTCAAAACCATTCATAAATATCAAGTCATTTAAAACACCAGATAATACAAACGATCCTCTTCCCATAGTCCCTACAATTAGCTTATCATTATCCGAGTGATACATTAACTCATAAACCAATGCGTTAGGCATGTTAGTGCCTAGAACAGACCATGAGCTGTAATTAGTAGATTCTTTTGAAATATAGACGCCTTTATCAGCTCCAACAGCCACCCCATTGTCACTTCCATTGCTATCAGTTAAAAATTCAATCGAACGGAATCTTCCGAAATTTGACAATGAACCTGTAATATCAGTCCAATTAGCTCCTGTATTAATTGTATGTAACACCCTGAGATTTTCAATAATAAATGCCTCTGTCGGGTCAGAAGGGTTAACAATAACACCTTGGATTAAATCATTAGGAGTAAAAACATGATTCAACGACCCATTTGATACTGTTCTTACAAACACTCCATCACTACCATCCGATCCATCGTAACAGCTTCCTTGACATCCTCCAATATATAATATATCTTCATTACCTGCTGCACCATAAGCAATATTGTTTCTTCCTGTGCCTACTGTAAAAATTCCGGGTCCAACCTCTGTCACAGTATCCCCTTTGTCCAAAGATTCGTATACTGAATTACCAGCTCCTATGATTAGTCTGTTCCCATTTAAATTATTAATTGATAAGGGAGTAACAAATTGAGCAGAAATCGGGTCACCTCCATTAAGGACTATCAAAGATGGATAATCTATGCTGATAAAATTATTATTATTATCATAGGTTATTCTCCTCAATACTTGTAAGTTCTGAAAACTGACATATCTTATCGACTGACTTACACCAGATAATGATAGTGTGTCCACCACAACATCGCCTCCATCTCCGCCACTAATCACAGACCAACTTCCGCTGTTAAATGTATCTTGTCTGCTTGTGCCATTATCTTGATTACCACTCAATGTTATGTTTGATGTTGTATCAAACGCCATATCATGTTGTTCGGTTACTCTAAGGTTTCCGTTAATTGAGACCCAATCACCGCTGGAATTAGTAGGATTCGTTCTTCGATAAATCCCGCCATCATCAGACTCCAGAAGGTTTCCTTGAAAATCAAATTGCATATCTCTTGAGTCTGCATGAGGAGAGCTATTACTAGCAGTTCCTGAATGTGTCAACGGTGCCCATTGAAAACCAGGGCTTTGAGAGGCATCACCTCTAAAAAGTCTTCCTGAATAAGTATTTGCACCGATTGAATTCGGAAAAGATGGTGATGTTCCAGAAGCTGGCTGTCTATCTCCTCCAACGTAAACAATATTATTATTAGATGGATCTGCAACTAATGAAAAGTGCAATCCGCCTTGCCCACCGGGGTGAATACCTTCCATTGTTCCCGATTCATTTGTTTCAGGAATATCCATTGCAGTCCATGTTGATGCTCCATTATCCGAACGAAATACACCTGCAAGCTTTCCCTGACAAGCCATGCCAGCAAAAACAATATCACTAGTGGATCCCACTGAAATCTTATAATGGCAAGTATCAGATCCAACGACAGTATCCATTGCTATATCACTGACTTTTATCCAGCTACTACCACTATCTATAGATTTGTAAATACCACTCACTGCCCCTGGCGAACAAACTCCTCCATATGTATTGACACCCGCATACAAGATACTATTATCGTGAGGATCAACTACCATACCAGTAGTGTTACCTAGGTTCATAGTATGAGACCAATTAGTTCCTCCATTTGTGGATTTAAAAATCCCAATATTTCCACATGTATATGAGTCTGCAACATCCACCGCAGTGACAAACGTAGAGCCGTTTGCATAGACATTAATAATATTTTTCCCTGACATACCATTTACGGGGAACCATGTATTACCTCCGTCAATTGTCTTGATTAACCCTTCTCTACTACCGCCAACACTTCCTAAACTACTTTTTCGTCCAAATGATGCAACTAATGTTTGAAAGCTGACATCTGAAAAATCAAATACTATATCAGTCATTGATAAAGAGTTCTGGTTATCGGTTAATGGCATCCAGTCTGGACTCAAATCCATTGCACTTGAGGTCTTCCAAACCCCTCCATTTACTGTCGCAACATAAATAATATTTTCATTGGTAGGGTGTGTTGCAATCCCGTGAATCGCGCCAATAACAGGAGTATCAGGCATCCCTTCAGATTGACCATACAAGAGTGGTCCCGGACCAAGACTCTGCCAGTCCTGCGCTAAAGCACTCCCAATAAAAAATAATCCAAGTATTAAGCATTTACTGCTTAAGTTATGCCTGTTTTTTATACATTTAATCACTGTTAATCACCACTATTTTCAAAGCATAAACAATCCTACTATAAAATGTAAAAAAAATATAGTAGAATTCAAACTAGGTTACGTTGATTACTGTTGTTTTTATCGAAAAACATGTGTACCGCAATTAGATAACATATTGGTGAACAAAAATGTATAAATTGATTTACTTTATTGGGTTTACAACACTTCTCCTTACTTCAAACTCATTTTCATTTGAGCTTTTCAAAGGTGTGATTCTTGATAAGGAATCATCACAAATTTTAATTGCTAGTCCTGAAAATGGAATTAAGTCAATTGATGCAAGCACCGGCAACGTGAATTGGAAAAGTGATTCGGCTGATATACCTATTGCTGTTATTGATTCAAAGATACTAACTCAGAAATCAAGTAAAAACCTAAAGTTTCTAGCAATTTCAACGTTATCTATGACTGGTCAAACATTGCAAATAAAAGAACTTCAGCTTCCGCAAGATGTAAGTTCGCAAGTTCAAGATACAATTCATTCAAAATTCAACCTAACCGCTTATCCAACTTTCGATAACATAAGCAATACATACAGTTATGACTTTCAATGGAGTTTTTTCGAACAAAAAATACAAGGCATGATGGCAGAAGAAATTACACCGCCTACACAAATTTTTGGCTCTGTTGTGATTGATGATATTAACAGTTTGGAATTAGCTAGCGTAAAACCAATGTCCAGTAGAATGGTTAAACAAAATATTCATGTTGAATCAGATAATCTCATCCCAGCGGTTGTAGGTCGGAAGTTTAAAAGTATCTCTGGAGACTATGTATTAGTAAGTAATCAGGATAGCGATAACGCCAAATGGGATAATTATATATGGACGATTTATTCTGTTTCTGGACAAGTATTAGGCAGTATTATGAATCATTCTTCTTTTAGACCTTTCGAAGTCATTGGTGAGCAATTAGTGTTTGTTGATTTGCCATCAGTTCGATTGATAAATAACCAATATGAGACTGTACCTTTATCAGTTAAATCTTACTCACTAACCAACTCCTCGTTGAATTGGACAAAAGAAATACGAGATTTTAGTTATAAAGGTCCATACCCTCACTAAAAATTTATCGAGCATCTTTGTTACATTTATGAAAACATGGAAAAGCTTTTCAATCGATAATTTGAGTATCTTTTACTGACAATTTAAGCATTATCAAATACACAGTTTTTTTGTAATGCTTTTGTAGCATTCAGTTTCTAATTTTCAGATTATCGACTTTTAATTCTACAAATCTTTATGGAAATTCATAAAAAATATATAATGTTACACTAGTAACTCATTCCATAATTTACCGGAAAAACCCAAACACCAATTCAATGGTTCTAAAACTCACAAAAATAATTACCGAAAAGCTAAAAGTGTCTTTTCTGGATTTGTTACCAATAATTTTCGTTGTGTTATTTTTTCAGATTGTTGTTTTACATCAACCATTTCCAAACCTTACAGAAATTTTAATCGGACTCATTTTTGTTGTCGTTGGGTTGATGCTTTTTGTGGAAGGACTTGAGTTAGGATTGTTTCCAATTGGTGAGAATTTATCCTATGCATTAGCCAAAAAAGGCAGTTTGTTTTGGTTATTATCCTTTTCATTCTTACTGAGCTTTTCTACAACAATTGCAGAACCTGCATTGATAGCTGTCTCTAAAGAAGCTGCAGAAATTGCTGTCCAGGCCAATCTCATTAGTGCAGAAAATGAATCAAGCTATGCAATGGGTCTGAGGTTATCAGTAGCTGTATCTGTTGGTTTGGCAATTTTAATTGGAATTTGGAGAATTATTAAAGGTTGGAAAATTTATTATTTGATTATCGGTGGCTACGTTCTGGTAATCCTGATGACTGTTTTCGCTCCGGATGAAATCATAGGAATTGCCTATGATGCCGGCGGTGTAACGACCTCAACCATTACGGTTCCTTTAGTAACTGCTCTTGGTGTTGGATTAGCAAGCATTATTGATGGCAGAAGTCCGCTAACTGACGGCTTTGGCTTAATAGCTTTTGCTTCATTATTACCAATGATATTTGTAATGGGTTATGGGATGGTTATTTTTTAGAATTATGTTGATTCAAGAACTTGCCAATACATTTGTTAATACAATTAAGGATGTCGCATCTATAGTGACACTCATTGCTGTTTTTCAAATTTTTGTAATTAAGAAATCCATACCCAACCTCGGCAGAGTTTTATTTGGTGTCATTTTAGTCATCATTGGTTTGACATTCTTTCTGATTGGTTTGGAGAAAGCTCTATTTCCCGTTGGAGAACTCATGGCGAAACAGCTTTCATCTCCCGAGTTTCTGAAAGACCACTATTCCGGTTCGCTGACAGATTGGCAGGCTTACTACTGGATTTATATTTTTGCAGCTCTGATTGGTTTCTCAACCACTATTGCTGAACCTTCACTCTATGCTGTTGCAGTTAAAGCGAATGAAGTTTCAGGAGGAACAATAGGAACATTCTATCTTCGGTTTGTAGTGGCTATAGGGGTAGCACTTGCACTAGCTGTTGGAACATATCGTATTGTTGTTGGTGGCTCATTGGCCACATACATAATGGTTGGGTACATTGTAGTTATTATTCAAACCATTTTTGTCAAAAAGGATATCGTAGCACTTGCTTATGATTCCGGTGGAGTTACCACCTCGACAGTTACTGTGCCGATTGTGGCTGCATTAGGTTTAGGGCTTGCTTCAGTCGTACCCGGGAGAAATCCTGCTTTAGATGGCTTTGGCTTAATTGCTTTTGCCAGTGTTTTTCCGATGATTACGGTTTTGGGGTATGCACAGATAATTGACTTAATCACATATATTAGTAAAATTAAAAAAAGCGGAAAATAGACTTATGAAATTTAATTTAATTGTTGCATTAGTAGATCCGAGTATTACTGAAAAAGTTGTAAAAACGGCTAAAGACTCAGGAGCTACCGGCGATGTAATTATTCAGGGGAAAGGTTCTGGCATTGATTCTTCGAGCTTTTTGGGTCTTTCAATCAGAGATAAAACAGATATTGTTTTACTAATTGTGGAAGAACATCACACAAAGAAAATCATGGATACAGTCTCCGAAGAATGTAATATAGAAGATCCCGGTAATGGCGTATTGATTGCACTCAATATTGACAAGGTTGCCGGTTTTTCAAACCAAATAAAAGCAATCCGGGAAAATCTTAAAACCGAACAACTATAAAACTCATTATGGAAACTTATACTCAAATAAAAGATATAGCATCGGATCAACTATTTTATATTGATGGACTAGCAAGTGTCAGAGATGCAGTCAAATTGATGAAAGAGAAAAAGGTCAACGCGTTAATAATACAGAAAAGAAATCAATCTGATGCCAATGGCATTGTAACTGTTAGTGATATTATTCACGGTGTTATTGTACCCGGCAAA
Source organism: Gammaproteobacteria bacterium (assembly GCA_041395445.1). Taxonomy (NCBI): domain Bacteria; kingdom Pseudomonadati; phylum Pseudomonadota; class Gammaproteobacteria; species Gammaproteobacteria bacterium. Next base: position 183,262 of record JAWLAO010000001.1, read on the forward strand.
ACATTGGATGAAGTGAGTGTTTATGAAATCATGACTAAACCGGTATTTGCAATTCCTTCACATTTAAATATCCGCTATGTTCCTCGGCTCATGAATAATTACAACATCAGAATTGCTCCAATCGAGGAAAATGGTAAATACATCGGAATAATCGACTATACCAAATTTCTCTTTAATGCACTTGACGAGAGTAAATAATACATTTACTTTTTGATTGGCAAATTCTGTTTAGTGACAATCGAATCACTAGCGACAAATGGTTTAGGCATAAACTCTTCAGGTCTTTGCGGCAAATTAAATTTCTCAATCAGTCCCGGAGTTAGTTCGTACAATGATAAGTCTATATCAGAGTCTGAGCTCGCAACCATATTCACTTCAAAGAAAGACTCTTGATTTGCGTATATTCTTAACAATCTTGATTGTTGCTGATATTTCTTTTCATTAGAGATATTACTTTTCTCACCATTGATAGATAGTTGATAAATGACAACTTCATTATTTGTTATCAAATTCATACGATTGACCTCTTTCCCAGACTGAATCAAAAATTTGATATTTCTTTTTCCATCTAGGGTCGTATCATTCAAAATTTCCACGTTTGCAACAGGAATGTGTCTATTTTCTGTATAAGCCACGTGTTTCGCCCACAACCACTGATGAGTAATAAATTCTTTAAACCCTTCTTCTGTTAGTACATTCTCAGTGAAAAACTGGTTGGTCCATTTATCAGTTTTATAATCATGGGTGTAATAATAGGATTTCTGTGTTTTCTCGTCTTGGAAATAATACAAGCTATCAGGAAGTGGTCTGTCTTTATTAAATGATGCTTGAGTTTCTGCAAAAATATAAATCGCCAATGGGATAAAAACAAAAACAAATCTATTGACCTCAATTGTATTTTTATCAAACAAAACCGGCAGATAAACTGACAAAATCATTACCAGCAATACACCGACAAAAGGTAATGTTGAGAGTCCTAAAGCAACCGGAAGTTGAACTATCAAAGGAACAAATATCACTATCGAAGGAATTACCAATAGAAGAACCAAATAATTACTCAACCTGTTAAAGAAAACTCGAACTGCAAGAATTAAAGTTCCTGTCAGCCCAAGAAGAATAAAAAAGTGAGCACCGGTTAAATAGATACTAAAAAGTAAAATAATAATCTGCCAAATTAATATCGGCGCAATCATAAGCTCGATTGAATTAAATTTTTCGCGAGCATAGGAATACAAAAAATAATTTGTACTGAATGCCACCAAACAAAAGAACAGAATATACCAATAACCGTTGTAGGTAAATTCTTGCATGATTTCTGAATAATGAGGATGCAACCAATAAAGAAATTTCAATAATGCAAAGCAGATAAATAAAACCATAATTATCGACTTGAGAAACGGCAATGTTGCTGAAAGAATCCTCTTCGGATTGGCTAAACCTTTTTTTACAGTTACAAGAACAACACTCAAAAATAGCAATAAACTGACAAGACTCAATGAAACTGCCCAGGAAAAGGGATAGGAAATCGTCTTCAAAAACGGTAATTGAAAATAAACCATATCTCCATCTGTACGAATATGTGTCAAATCTGTTATTGATAATTCTTGCAGAATCGGCACTAAATATGAAGCCTGATGAGCTAAAGAGTTTAACGAAAGGTTATCACTATTATCCCTGGGAGTGTGATAGTCGAAATGGTTATCTATAAAGGCAAAATTATAACCTTGAATATCGTGATCACGACGAAAAACAGTTAAATCGGTATCATTCGGAAGGAGTTTATAAATGCTGTACGCTAAAGAATTGGAATTTGGATATTGAACTTGTGACTGATTAAAAAGATCCAGAAGTTTCGCATTACCCTGATTGGTTTCCATAAACATAAAAGCCGGTCCTGCGGTTCCGCGAGCTTCAAAATTCATGACAATTTTTACATCACTCATCCATCTGTGTTTATCAGCAAATGCCTTTGCACCCAGTAATCCGATTTCTTCTGCATCAGTGATAAGGATAATAATATCATTATGTCTTTCGCTGCTACTTTGTAATATCGTTCTGATTCCCTCCAGAATCACTGACACACCGGAACCGGCATCAGCAGCGCCAAATGATTGATAGGGAACGGAGTCATAGTGCGACATTACAAGTATCGCATCCGTACTCGGAGCTGAACTATTAGCAGGAACACGAGCAATGACGTTAGTCACAGAAGAATATACATTTTGCTCATTGAGCACCGGCTCAGTTTGAGTTTCAACCTGCAAACCCAATGTCTCAAGTTCTGAAATAATATACTCTCTGACAACTTCATGATTAGGTGACCCTACATAATGCGGTTCTTTGCTTATATTTCTGTTGATTGCGACCGCATTTTGCATTTTGAAACCACTTGTAAGTTGAGTTTCCTGACTTAATTTTCTAGGTTGACTCAACCATATTGACAGAAATGAAAAGATTGCTATGACGATAAGCACAATGTGATTACTATATTTTTTGAACATTATTGACAGTTTTTAAGTTGAGTTGAGTAAGTTTTTGCTGTGTTATCAACTCGTCGAGCTGTTTCCAACAACCATTTTTTATTTTTAAAAGTCTTTCTTTGAAAGCCACCTTGCCCTTCATGATAAGCAAGGTATTGATTGTAAGCATCCCATTTTGATACACCTGTAATGCTATGAGTCTTGAATGTGTACCAACCTATAAAGTCTATGGCATCCTTAAAGCTATCCCTGTCAGCGCCGTTATTACCACTTTCATCAATGTATTGCTCCCAGGTTTCATCCAATACCTGTGCATATCCAAAAGCCGAAGATTGTCTGGTCCAAGGAATAAAACCGAGTAGTTTTTTTCGTTTCGGCTTCGCATCATGTTTAAATGATGATTCCTGCTTGAGTATTGCCATCTGAACTTGAACTGGTGTTCCCCATTTCTTAGCAGATTTCTTTGCGTGTTTATACCACCTGCTCTTTTCGTCAAATATTGTGCAAATATTATCAAGGCTGGATGGTGGTTTTTTGGCACAGGAACTGATCGAAGAAATAATTAACAAAGTTAGAATAACAGTAAACCAAAACACTTCTATTTTGAAAAGTTGAGTTAGCTTTTCTGTAGAAAAAATCAGACTTAGATTCCCCGATAAATACAACCCGAATTACAAGTTTCACAAACTTCAACTTGAGAAAGATTTGGTAACTCAGGTTTTAACTTTTCCCAAATCCATAAACATATATTTTCGCTGGTTGGGTTTTCCAAGCCATCTATATGATTAAGACAATTGTGATCCAATAGGTGATATATTGGTTTAAACGCAGTTTTTATATCAGCAAAATCCATAACCCATCCGGATTGCCCATCAACCTTGTCTGCAACGCTGATAATAATATTGATTGAGTGGCCATGCAATCGACCACACTTGTGACCATCAGGAACATTAGGCAGCCAGTGAGCTGATTCAACCGTAAATTTCTTGTAAATTTCCATAAAGTATTATAATTTTTTCACGTACAAAACCATGCTATGATCAACGAGTTCATAACCATATTTTTTCGCTAATTTTTCCTGAAGCGCTTCAATTTCTTCATCATAAAACTCTTTCACTTCACCACTTTCAACATCCACCATGTGATCATGATGCTCACCTGTATCCAATTCATAAACAGCCTGACCATTCTCAAACTGATGTTTTATAACCAGACCGGCTTCTTCAAACTGATTTAGAACTCGGTAAATTGTTGCCAAACCAATTTCACTACTGCTGGTTCTTATCTGCGTGAATAATTCATCTGCTGAAAAATGTTTACCAACATTTTTTTCCAAAAATTCCAAAACCTGAAGTCGTGGGAGTGTTACTTTTAACCCTGCTTCTTTAATATTTTCGCCTTTCATAAGTCATCCATTAACGGATTATATTTGCCAATATAATACAATTTAACTGCTATTTAACCGGCAATATTGTATCATTTGCACTGTTAAAAAGTTTAATTATTGTTATGAAAATATCTACTATTTTAGTTTCATTGTTTGTTCTGTTCTTTTCCACGGCTTGTGTTTATAAAACACCGGTTCAACAAGGAAATGTTTTGGAACAAGATGATGTTGATGAAATTAAGCCCAATATGAGCAAACGCCAAGTAGCGATAATTCTTGGTACACCTGCGATTGCCGATCCTTTTAATCAAGATCGTTGGGACTATATTAACACCATGAAATTAAAAGGCAAAATTGATAAAGTTAAACATTTAACTCTCTACTTCGAGAATGATAGACTGGTCAGAACCGAAGGAAACTATTTCCCTGAAAAAAATAGTGAGAACATCGAAGAAAAAGAATGAAGTCTTTGATTTCTTTTATACTGATTTTAACTTCAGCAACTTCTTTTGCTGAAGTTACATCAAGTTCAGCGAATGGCTTTTCAGTACAAATTGAGAAATCTATTCCTACCAATTCTCAAAACCTCTATCAGCAATTTTTAAATATTGGACAATGGTGGGATAAAGACCACACATGGTTTGGCAAATCTGAAAATATGTTTCTACAACCTAAAGCCGGCGGTTGTTTTTGTGAAATTGATGGTGATAACCAGGTTTGGCACATGACTGTGACTTTTGTAAAACCAAATGAAGAAATTCTTATGACCGGCGGACTTGGTCCAATACAGATGATGGGGTTGCACGGTGGTATGAGCTGGAAGTTTTCTGCAATTGACGAAAATAACAGTAAACTGACACTAGTCTATAATGTTAGTGGCTATTCCAAAGAGGGTTTAGAATCACTTGCTCCCATCGTTAATCAGGTATTACAGCTTCAAGTCAATCGATTAACTGAGAGATTTGTAACCGAAGAATCCTGAAATTAAACATCGTAATCAGGCTGATTTTCGGGAATAGCCTTGATAAATTCATCACGTTTGAGACAATTCGAGTTAATCCTGAGTATATTGGGATAATTATCTAACGGAACATTAAATCTGTTGGCATTGTATACTTGAGCAACCAGAAAAATGTCCGCGACCGAAACTATTTCTCCAAAACAAAATGTGCCGGCTGTTTGCTCAATTTGTTTTTCGATTGCTGAAAACCCTTGATGAATCCAATGAGCATACCAATCATCAACTTGGTTTTGCTGAAAAGATTTTTCTTTCAAATACTTCAACACTCTTAAGTTATTGAGTGGATGAATATCACAAGCAATACTTAAAGCGATGGCTTTTGCACGGTATTTTTCAGCAATATTTACAGGATATAGCGTTTTTTCAGGATACTTTTCATCAAGATAATCAATAATTGCCAATGATTGGGTAATAACTTCATTATTTTCAGTAATCAATGAGGGTATCAGCATTTGCGGATTGATGGATTTATACTCTTGCGAAAATTGTTCTCCACCATTTTTAACTAAATGTACTGGACAGTATTCGTAGTCCAATCCTTTGATATTTAATGCAATTCTGACTCTGTAGGCAGCCGTGCTACGCCAATAACTGTATAATTTCATTGTTTTTACTTTCGAAATGATTATTCGGTCATTTTATCACTATAATTTGCTAGAATACTTAATTAATTTGTTTAAAAAATGATGACAGAAAATTTTCAAGAGAACCATAACGATTCAACTTTACCCAAAAGACGATATTTTTTTCATATCGTAGAAATCATTTCAGCGCTTGCATATACCTATTTTGTAGGATTCTCAGGAATCCTGTGGATAGCTGTTGCTATCAGTTTATTAAGCCTTGTTATTCAAACAAATGTATTTTCAAAAAGTCTGTCAACTAAAGCGACTTTTATCATTTCACAATTATGTTTAGTCATTTCTTCGATTATTTGGGGGTATTTGGTGATGTATTTTCTCAGCTCAGCACCAAAAGTCTTTACAATAATTTTAGTTGCAAGAGTAATAGCCACAATTGTTGGATTTAAGGAAATCAGAGATCAGGCAATTGTAGTATTGCCATTATTAATAGGTTTTGTGTTTATCCAACAACAAGGCTGTATTCCACCATTAGATTTTTAAAAAAACCAGATTACAATTTTTTGAGCATAAATACAGGGCAACCATGATGCCCTGTGTTGCCCATTCTTTCATTGAGATATTCAAAGCCCCTACTCCGATAGAGCTTTTGAGCTGTTTTCATTTCATGAATTGTTTCGAGATACATTGAGTGATAGCCCATTTCTTTCGCTTTTTCGATACATTGATCAATCAGAGTTTTACCAACGCCCTGACCTCTTAACTCAGGAAAGAAATACATTTTTCTCAACTCACATATTCCAGACTCTTCCTCACCGTCCAAAGGGGCAATTCCGGCTCCACCAAGAACTTGTCTATTCAATTCAACGACAAAATAATGTTTTCCTTTTTTTTGGTAGTTTGAGTACATATCGAGTAATTCCGCATCAGCCATGGCAAATCCATCGCCACAAGCACCAAATTCTTCCAAAGTAACATGCACCAGACGATTGAGTGCATCGTTATCTTGTGGTTGAACATCGCGAATATTAATTCCAGACATAATCTATCTTGTTTCCAAATTGATATGCAACAACCTGCATTTCTTCTAAGGTTTCTTTGACTAGTTCGTCATAATCATCAAATGCAGCATTTTCAATATTATTCAATTTTTCATGTAGTGATTTTGTTTTAGGTGAGTTACTTATCAATGCACAACAATCTTTGTAAGGCTCAACACAAATATCAAACAAATCAAGTTCTCGTGATATTTCCACAATTTCGCCCTTATTGTAAGTTAGTAAGGGTCTTAAAATCGGCATATCAACCGATTTTGTCATACTGACAATATTCTCCATTGTTTGTGATGCAACCTGACCCAAATTATCACCTGTTACCAAACATTGCGCATGAACTTGTTGTGCTAAATTCTCAGCAACCCGAGCCATAAAACGTCGGAATAATATCAAATCATATTCCAGCTTTTGATCCATTAGTGCCAAATCAAAATGGGTATAAGGAACCAGAAACAACCTCACTTTTCCGGCAAATTCACTAATTCGTTTAGCAATTTTTGAAACTTTATATTCTTCAAGTTTGGATGACTGAAGATTACTGGCAGTAAAGTGAATAAAATCCACATTACATCCTCTTTTAGCAGTTAGATAAGCGGCAATTGGAGAGTCAAAACCACCGGAAAGCAAACACATAATCCTTCCTGTCGAAGACACCGGTAATCCACCAATTGCTTGTATTCTGTTAGTGTGAATCGCCATTCCTCTTGATGAAATATCCACATAAAAATACTGATCAGCGTGTTTTAAATTCACATTTTTCCATTCTGTATTTTTCAAAATAACAGTTGCTAATTGAATCTCTAAACCTCTGGAACTGAGTTGGAATCTTTTATCTGATCGTTTCACACGAACCGCGAAACTTTTTCCCTCTTTATAATTATCATTTGCTAACTTTTCAATCAAATTTTCCGCTTCAGCTAAGTTTGGAATTCCTTCAAAAATATGATATTTCTTTGCCGAAAACCAATACACACGACTAAGCCATGCTACTCCCGGTACTTCAGCTAATTTAGCTGCAATAGAATCAATATCTCCGGAAAAATCTTCAGGAATATCAATAAACATGCGATCATGAATTGACTTGACATCCCAATTAAGATTGAGTGCTTTAACTTTATGACGAACATTGATTCGCAGTTTTTTTACAAAAGTCTGTCGGTTGCAACCTTTCAGGGTTAATTCCCCGTAGTGCAAAATAATTCGGTTTTTCATTATCAGTGAATGAGATATTGCGATGTGTTGTCGGATTTTACATGACATATATTCAGCTTTCAATAACAGAACATTGTTATTTATGACGAATATTATTATACTTTTTCTACTATGTGTTAACTGTATGTATGTGATGAAAAAACATTTATTTTTAATTTTAGGTACTTTTGTATTCTCAGGAATTGTAAATTCTGCCGAAAAAACAATTCTTAAAGCCGGATTCCCCTCTGTAGAAGGGATAAAAAATGCTTCTGAAAATCAATTACTCCTTTCTGTTGGTGTATTTGATCCATTAACCGAAAAACTGAGTTTTTCGGAGTCAAAAGTTACTGAAAAAAAATCTGAAAAATATTCAATCATACAGTTTAATAAAGGGCAGGCGAGATCACAATGGTTAATCAAAAAAGGGATTAAAGTATTATCATATTTACCTAATAATGCCTTTATTGTTGCCAATTCCAAAGAGTTGCAATCCATTGAGAGTGATAAGAATATCCGTTGGATTGGGCCTTATCAATCTAATTTTAAAGTACCACCTCACTTATGGGAAAAAAATCTTAAACCACAATTGGATTATGAGTTAGTTGTTTCAGTTTTTGAAAATTATCCGAATGATAAACTTGAGGTATTGATTCGGAAATTTCTCCCAAATGCTGAACTTTTAAGAAAAACCGAAAGCAATGATGTATTTCTAAAAATTCAAAACAGAAATATTCTTCAATCCATTCAATCATTAGCACAAATTGATGAGGTCAGATTTGTTGATATTGTCAAACCAATGAAGTTCGCTAATACTGAAGCAGTTTCTGCTATACAAGCTAATGCAGATTCAGGCGGACGTCCTGCTGATGACAACTATATTCCAATCAATACACCAATTTGGAATAAGGGTCTATTTGGTACCGGACAAATTATTGGTGTTGCTGATAGCGGATTGGATTCAGATGAAGATTGGTTTGTACATTATAATAATGGAATGAGTATAACGCATCAGGTTACGTCTGCTGAATCAACTAATCCTCCTTCACTGGGAACTTTATACCCTAACCGTAAAGTGATTGGATATTTTGTCATGCCGGGGGCACTCGCCTATGATGAATCCGGACATGGAACACATGTGACAGGTTCAGTTGCGGCGGATAGATTGGATTCCATTTCAAATGGATCGGCAGGTCGAATTTCATCCCCGACTTCATCAGGATATGATAATGACGATGGTATGGCTCCGAATGCTCAGATTCTGTTCCAGGATATTGGTGGTGAAGACGAGGATGACGAAGGTGCGCTAACAGGGCAAGGCAGCTATCCAATGTGGCAACAAGCATACAATGCCGGTGCTAGAATCCATTCAAACTCTTATGGTGCTGATGGAGATGGTGCATATACTATTTCTGACTTGTATCTGGACAGACATCTTCGTGAATATGAAGATATGCTCATTTTGTTTGCTGCAGGTAATGACGGAGTTGCCTCAAATACTATTGGTTCACCGGGCAATTCTAAAAATGCTATGACAGTTGGCGCATTAGGACACGGTAATGCTTCCGTTGTTGCTACATTCTCAAGCCGTGGTCCAACAGATGATGGCAGAATCAAACCAGACATTGCAACTACCGGCTCCAGTGTAGAATCAGCACAGAATGATTCAGAAAACACCACCTCTATTTCACCGGCTGCCCGTACAACGAAATCAGGGACTTCGATGGCTACACCAATTGCTGCAGGTGCTTCTGCATTACTCCGACAATACTTCACAGATGGATTTTATCCTTCTGGTCAAAAAAATTCTGCAGATTCACATATACCAACAGGACCTTTAATGAAAGCCACTTTGATTAATGGTGCAGGTACTTCAGGTGGACATTTCAATAAAAATGTGGGTTGGGGAAGAGTTAATCTATCGAATTCTATTATGTTTAACGATAGTAGTAAACAGCTCAGAGTTTGGGAGGTTGAAAACGACAACGGGCTAAAAACGAATGAAACTTATGAATTTAAACTCGGTGTGAAAAGTGATAAAGAGTTCTCAGTCACTCTTGCATGGTACGATGTTGCAGCAACTTCAGGTGGTGGCAAAACTCTGGTTAACAACCTCGACCTAGAAGTCCAAATAGGAAATACTAACTACAAAGGCAACAACTTTTCAGATGTTGCACAATCTTCAACAGATGGTGATTATGATACTATTAATACTGTTGAACAAGTCAAATTGCAAAACCCTGTAGAAGGGATTTATACAATTACAATCAAAGGAACTGATATTCCCGGCAATGGCGACTCCAATTCCTTCCGACAAGGCTTTGCATTAGTTGCTACGGGTCACTTTGATAATATAAACTCTAATCCCGGAAGTTTAACTTCTGCTTCCGGGCTCAATGCTGAAATGATGGGTAATAACGGAGTTGAAATCAGTTGGTCCGGCGGTAGCAATGCCGATTACTTTGAAATCTATCGCGTTGAAGGAACATGTTCTACAGCTGATTTCAGTAAAGCTCGCTACGCAGGTCGTTCAGAGTCCAATAGTTTTACAGATTTCAGAACTCACAATGGATTAAGTTATGCTTATAAAATTAGATCTGCACAGCATAAACAATTAGGTTCATTGTCAAATAGTTGTGCTGAAGTTGTATCTGCTCAGGCTTGCGACACTCCTCCTACATTTAATCAAAGCTCAGTTGAGATAGTTGATAATGTTGGTAACATGTGTCATGCAGAATTACAATGGAGTTCAGCAACAAGCAATTGCTCATCAAGCCCAAATATCAAATACAACATTTACCGCTCTGAGAACCCTAATTTCATTCCATCTGCTGAAAATCTCTTAAAAACAGTTACCTCTACTTCGTTTGATGATATCTTTGCACCGGATATTCCAGTTTTTTATATTGTCAGGGCGGAAGATAATAGCTCTTCAGGAAATGGCCCAAATGGAGGAAATGAATCTTCAGGATCAGTTAAAGTTTTGGGCAAAGCGGTAGGAAATGGCTTCGTTGACAGTTATGGTAATTTATTGGAAGATGTTGATAATATCTCAATAATGAATTTAAATACTCCGTGGCAAATTGTTTCTAATCGCTCAGCTGATGGTGAGTTGAGTTACAAAACCGGTGAGCCCGATTCCGGTTATCCTGCAAATACATGCGGTGAAATAGTAACCAATACAATTCCTCTTTCAGGCATTGCTAATCCCACAATAGAATATAAAGCTCGGTTTAATCTGGAAGAAAACTGGGATGGTGTTGTTGTTGAAATTTCTACAGATAACGGGCAAACATGGTTCGATTTGCCACCAGATGGTGGATATCCCGGTGATTTCTCTGAAACAACTACAAATCCTGTAAATGCCTGTGGTTATCCAAGTACACACGGAGCATTTAGCGGCAGTAATACATACTTCCAACCATTCAGCCACGATTTATCCGCTTATTCTGGTCAGAACGTGAAAATAAGATGGCGCCTATCAACCGACCCCGGAGTTGAAATGGAAGGCTTTTATATTGACAGCATTAAGTATCCAAACGTGCAAATTCCAAATTCATGTACAGTGAATACCAATAAAATACAACCGGGATATTATTTTGATAGAAGCAAAAGTGGACATGGTTTTGTTATTGAACAAATAAGAAATGTCAATTTATATTTTACTGTGTTTTTTACATACAAAGAAGATGGAACACCAGAGTGGTACACTTCTCTGGCTCAATTAGAAGACAATATCTTGAATATCAATATGGATTCAAATACACTATTAAAGACAAATTACATACCATCAGAATCTCCCGGGAATGTCTCAGGTATGATAACTCTTATGAATACAGAGGAAACAAACATACTACAAATTGACTTTAATGAAGATGTGAATAACTCTGCAGCATGTAATGATGGTTTTGAACGCAGAGATAATACAGCTCTTGCTAAGTGGCAACTGGGAAGCCAGTCCGGAGAATGGTGCATTGAACCAATAATTGCTGAACAAAACTATCCACAAATTGATTTTGGTGGGACATGGTGGGGAGGTAGTATAGATGGAGGATGGGGAATATCTATAGCATTTTTGAGAGATAATATTGTTGTAACAATCTATTATTACGATGAAGATGGTACTCCCAGATGGGTTCAGGGAGTTGAACCCGGATTTGTGATTGGAGAGCCAATAACAATCGAAATGTTTGAGTATCTAGGTTTTTCAAGAATTGGACAACCAACAGAACTTCAAGGGACTTCTGCAGGCAGTTTAACTTTGACATTGTTTGATAACTCTGGAGACGCTGATGATGGTATCTTGAGTGTTGATATTAGATATCAAAATGGTAATGATGAGATGTCATGGCAAAGAGACAATATATCTTATATGCTCGATACGTTACCTCATAATCGTTAGTAAAAAATTAAACAGAATGACAAATATATGGCTTGAGTTAATATTCCTGATTGTAGTGTTAATTTCACTAAAGGTGGCTAAATTCACCAATCAAAGCAAGCTGATTGTGTTCCTTACATATATTATTTCAGGAATCCTGACAAAGTTGTTCTGGATTCCTGCGATTTTGTTCGTTGCTATGTACATCTATTTTAATCAGACGGATACCGAGTAAAACAAAAAGAATTTAAAAGCCATTAATTGCCACACTATCAACACATCTGTTTGTTAGAATATCTACATGTGGAAAAACAAACTAAAAAAATGGTTTAAGAGACTAGCTCTCACAGTGCTGGTTTTATTTGTAATTTTTCTGATTATAGATCGAATATTCCCTCTTCCACTTGAAGAATTTAATAACAGAAGTTTTGCTCAAATCGTTGTAGATAAAGATGGTCATATCTTACGAGCATTTCCTGACTCCAATGGAGTCTGGCGATATCCGGTTTCAATTACAGATGTTTCACCACTCTATTTGGAAGCCTTGATTCAATACGAAGATCGTTATTTCTACAAGCATTTTGGTGTTAATCCCTTGGCTGTACTAAGAGCATTTGGACAATGGATTTGGCACGGAGAAGCAGTTTCCGGTGCTTCAACACTAACTATGCAAGTTGCCCGAATACTCAAACCACATAAAAAAACATTAAGTGGAAAAATTCGACAAATGTTTATGGCGTTGCAATTGGAATGGCACTTGAGCAAAGACGAAATTCTAGAATATTACTTAAACTATGCCCCGTTTGGAGGAACAATTGAAGGGGTTCAGGCAGCCAGTTTCACATATTTGGGTAAAAACGCAAACGAACTCACACATTCAGAAGCTGCCTTACTAGCGGTAATGCCACAATCACCATCTCGATTTCGTCCGGATAAATATCCACAGAAAGCGGAAACGGCTCGAAATAAATTGTTAAATCGTTTGAATGAGCAAAATATTTGGTCAGAAAGAATAATTAATGACGCCATACAAGAATCGGTTCAATCCGAGTTTAATCGTAACCCAATGCTTTCCCCACTTCTATCGCGCCAACTAGCTCAACAATTTCACCAACAACAAATTATTCATTCAACCATTGATATAGAACTTCAAACAGAGCTTGAAACTCTGGTAAAAAGTTACGTTGAATTAATTTCTGAAGAACTGAGTGCTTCTGTTCTAATTATCGACAATGAAACTCTAAATACTCTTACATATATTGGCAGTGCTGACTTTTTCAGCCATAATCGTAACGGTTATGTTGATATGATTCAGTCCGTTCGATCGCCAGGCTCGACTCTCAAGCCATTTATCTATGGTATCGCATTAGATGAAGGGATTATTCACTCACAATCGCTTCTTTTTGATATTCCACAATCATTTGATGGTTATCGCCCTAAAAATTTCGATAATATGTTTCATGGAGCTGTTAGTACCTCTCAAGCACTATTGCGTTCACTCAATATGCCGGCAGTGCAAGTTTTAAATGAAATCAGTTCAGAGAAGTTTTATGCCAAAATGATAAATGCCGGTTTAAATTTATCATTACCGGATTCAGCTAAACCAAATTTATCAATTGCATTAGGCGGTGGCGGAGTGAATATGCAAGAACTCGCAGGCCTATTCTCCAGCCTCGGACGAAAAGGAAAGTCAGGCAAAATAAGATTTACGGTTAATGATGAATTAACAGAATATCCTGTTTTAAGCGAATCGAGCGCTTGGGTGATACAAAACATACTCTCTCAGTCTTCGCTCGAATCAATTCATTCACGGCAATTTAAATCAAGTGAAGATATAGCCTTTAAAACAGGAACCAGTTATGGCTCAAGAGATTCTTGGGTAATCGCTGTCAATAAAAAAGTGACTATTGCAATCTGGCTGGGACATGCAGATGGTACACCGGTTGAAAATAATAGCGGCAGACAAACCGCAGTCCCCTTATTACAAAGAATCTTCTCCATCCTACCGGAGCAATATAAACAGAACATTGAACAACCTCTTAATGTGCAATCTGACATCATTTGCTGGCCCTTGGGAACGAAGATAACATCTCAAAAAAAAGAGTTTTGTCATATTCAGAAACATGCATACTTAATTGATGAGTTAGCTCCACCAACTTTATCTTCGTCAAACTCAGAACTAGCAGAGAATTTAATTATAAATGCTCAACTCGATAAAAATTCGGGACTTCGGGTATTACCAAATTGCCAAACAGATTCAACCGAAATTAAAGAGTTTGTAGTATGGCCAAGAGTTCTCGAACCATGGATTCCCAAGCCATTAAGACGTAATTCTTTTTTACCCCCATACAACCCTAATTGTTTGATTTCTCAATCGAATAATTCTTTACAAATCAAAGGAATACATGAAAATTCTGTGCTTTATCCTGAAGCAAATTCCTCAATAATGCCAGAAGTTATGCTTGAATCTGTGGGGTCAAATGGTAAAAACTATTGGTTTGTAAACGGCAAACTTCAAAATGATAATGATAGCAAATTACTGCTATCTGAATTAAAATCAGGCTCTTACAAAATTACTCTTATCGATGATAGTGCAAATTACGCTGAAATCGAATTTTCTGTTAAACTCTGATTAAAATTTCATGACAATTAAAAAGGACAAATATCAAATGTATCAGGAATCGGTTCAGTGTGTTGAAGCTGAAATCGATTTTGTTGAAGCAACTTATAAAGAAATTCGTGGAAATGAAGCACGCTTTCTTCGTGAAGATTTCTCCGGAACAGGGCAAACATCGGCTGAATGGGTGAAACGAAATACTCAGAACAAAGCATGGGCCGTTGATTTGGATGAAGAAGTTGTTCAATGGGGAATTGATAATGTCTGCTCTCAACTCAGCCATCCGGAAAATTTGACTTATAAAGTTGCCGATGTCAGAAGTTCAGACATCACTAAAATGGATGTGATTTTAGCAATGAATTTTAGCTATTTTCTGTTTATGGAACGCCAAACCATGAAAGAATATTTTGTATCAGTAAAAAACTCTCTTGAACCAACCGGAATATTTTTTCTGGATGCGTTTGGAGGTTATGAGGCTGCAAAAGAATTAACCGAAGAAAGAGAATGTGAAGGATTTACATATATTTGGGAACAAGCCACATTTAACCCTATCAATTCACAAATGCAATGCTATATCCACTTCAAAACTGATAAAGGTGAAGAACTCAACCGAGCATTCTCCTATTATTGGAGACTCTGGACATTACCGGAATTGCAAGAGTTATTGCTGGAAGCCGGTTTCTCACAAGTTGACATTTATTGGGAGGGAACTGACGAAGAAAGCGGTGAAGGAGACGGCGTATTCAAGCCAGCAAAAGTCGGAACTGCTGATGCCGGCTGGGTCTGCTATATCGTAGCCTTACCCTAATTTTTTGATTTTATTAAACTTAACTTGTTTAATAAACACCCGGCAACAGCTTCATCAAATCTTCATAGTCATTAGGATGCGGCTCTTTAAACCCTTTGGTGTTAAGCTCTAATAAGACATCATAAGCCTCATCATTTCCATTAAGCTGCATCAAAGCATTTTTAAATTGATTAACAACATTTTCAGGGACATTTGTTGATGCCATAAAAGTCGATCCGGGAATACTGTCGCTTTCAAGCAATGAGGCAAAATTGGGATATAAATCAAACATCCAGTTCGGAACAATCGCAGCATCTGCACTTCCATCAAACACAATTTCAACTGCTTCCTGCCATGATAATGCTGTTACATCTTTGCTCGGAGCTGAAAATAAATCAGTGAACCATTTATTAAAATAAACAGTTGCCAAACTAGGACTTGGCAACATTACAATTCTTTTATTGGCCATAAATTCCTGAACTGTTTCACCATCATAAGGTTCATCCAGACAAACTAAGTGGAAAGATAATGGCTCCTGTGTTGTTAAGACATACTTATAGTCTTTTTTCTGAGCTCTGAAAGCAGCTACATGCGAGGCATCTAGTGTGAAGTCAGGATTACGGCTACCGTTAGCACTTCGCCAATAGGAATAATAATTTTTGTCGATGATGATTTCAAAATCATGACCTGTTTTTTTGTTGAGCCATTGGCGCAAGGGTTCATATACTTCTCGACCTTGCTCAATCGGATAAGTTGGTTCAATCACCAGTGTATAACGCTCAGCATGAATAACAAAAGCCATGAATAAACTTAAGAACACAAATCCTTTTTTTGGTTTTATTATTAATTGCATAATTTGTCGCCCTATTTTGCATTTATTTTAGATTATATTCTTACCATATTAGATAACACAAATCAATAAATGGCTTCGGAAACATTTTAAAAAGTTACTACAATTCATTGTTTTTAAGTCAAATTTAAGTTGTGAAAAGAAATTGTTACAATGTTTCGATTATTTGAACAGAATATGTTCCATTGGACGAATAATAAATAATTGGCGATACAAATTCCACGTTGTCGGAAAGATTCTGAAGATTGTTTGAATCTACATTCTGCATCAATTTCATTCTCTTTTTTATTTTTCCAAGATATTGAATTCTCGCTACAATTTCTTGACCCGGATAACAACCTTTGGTGAAACTCATCACTCCTTTTTGCTGATCCAGGTTGAGATGTTGTGGAATAAATTTCTCTGTATTTTTAACATCAATCCAAGGTAAGTTTTGAGAAAACAAATAATTGTAAAAGCCATCTTCATTAATATATTCATGCTCACCATTTTCAGCAAGAATCAACTCATCAATACTAATACCAATATAAACCTTAACTTCCTCGATGCTAATTTTTGCTCGGAATTTACGCATATTAAAAAAGTCAATCAAGACACTTGCCATATTTTGCGGGCAAACCAACAAAACATCTGATACAGAGTTTTTATAAATCCAAAAACTACTGATTATCCGACCTTTCGGATTACATAGTGCGCTAAATTGAAAAACACTCGTTGGAATTGACTTTACATCTGAAAGAATCAAATTATTTAAAAAAGGTTCGATACCATCACCGGTAAATCTGATACAAGAACATATCGAATTGATTAACATCAAATTTTTTACACTATCTGTCGTTGTCACAAAAAAATCCTTACGGCTATCATCAGAATCCATTATAATATCGCAGTCGTTAAATTCTTAAAAGCGTAATATGAGTTTTACGCTGATAGAATCAACATTCCAAGCTCAAAGTTATGATATCAAAACACTTAAAAATTAAGGAGTTGATTTAATGAAATCTTCTAATCGACCATTATCTCCCCATTTGCAGATTTATAAACTGCCGTTATCAGCCAGACTCTCTATTCTTCATCGTTTAACAGGTCTCGCTTTAACAGCAGGAGCATTCGTACTCGTATTATGGTTATTGGCTTTAGCATTTAACTCAGGCTTAGCAATCACTATCTACTCTTTCTTTACCACTACAATTGGTAAAGTTTTTCTTATCGGGTGGACTTTTACGTTTTTCTACCACTTTTTTAATGGTATGCGTCATTTACTGTGGGATACAGCCAACGGATTAAAAGTGGAATGTATCAATCGCTCAGGTATAACTGTTATCCTTGTTTCAACAGTTTTAACCATACTGGTTTGGACATTAGGAGTTTAAAATGCAATATCGTTCAGATACAAAAAAAGTAAAAGGTTTGGGTTCAATTAAGCACGGCTTTGGGCATTGGTGGGCTCAAAGATTAACTGCTGTCTTAATGGTTCCTTTGGGACTTTGGTTTGTTTATTCAATGGTTTCAATGGAAAATTTACACCCTGATACATTGATTTTATGGTTGCATAATCCTATTCCGGCAATTTTGATGACACTCTTTGTAACCACAGTGGTTTATCATGGAGCATTAGGACTACAAGTTATAATCGAAGATTATGTCGGAAATAAAAAAATGTCTCTCATACTATTGGTATTACTTAAATTTGCCATGTTTGCAATGATAGTTGCATCCGTCTTTTCACTCTTCAAATTAGTATCTTAAGGACTTGATTATGTCAGAAACAAAAACAAATAGCTCGCTCGGTTATAAAATTGTAGAACACAAATTTGATGCGGTTGTCGTTGGTGCTGGTGGTGCCGGATTGCGTGCAACAATGGGATTGGCGATGGAAGGCTTATCAGTTGCTTGTGTGACTAAAGTGTTCCCTACCCGTTCACATACTGTCGCTGCACAAGGTGGAATGAGTGCTTCATTGGGAAACATGGGCAGAGATGATTGGCGTTGGCACATGTACGATACGGTAAAGGGTTCTGATTGGTTAGGCGATCAGGATGCGATTGAATATATGTGTCGAGAAGCTGTACCGGCTGTGATTGAATTGGAACATCAAGGCGTGCCTTTTTCTCGCACAAAAGACGGAAAAATTTACCAAAGACCATTTGGCGGTATGACCACGGAATATGGAAAAGGAGCTCCTGCTCAAAGAACTTGTGCCGCTGCCGACAGAACCGGTCATGCCATATTACACACTCTTTATCAGCAATCATTAAAACATGATGCTAACTTCTTCATTGAATACTTTGCCATAGATTTAGTAATGGAGGACGGAGAATGTAAAGGTGTGATCGCTTTGGATATGTCTGATGGAACATTGCATTTATTCCGTGGACATGCAGTTATTTTGGCGACTGGTGGTTATGGTCGCACCTATTTTTCATGCACTTCGGCTCATACTTGCACCGGTGATGGAAACGGAATGGTTTTGCGTGCCGGATTACCACTACAAGATATGGAGTTCGTACAATTTCACCCTACAGGAATATACGGAGCCGGTTGTTTAATCACCGAAGGTGTGCGTGGTGAAGGTGGATTTTTAACTAATTCCGAAGGTGAACGTTTCATGGAAAGATATGCACCTTCCGCCAAAGATTTGGCATCTCGTGATGTTGTCAGTCGAGCCATGACGATTGAAATTAATGAAGGACGTGGCGTTGGACCAAACAAAGATCATATACACCTACATTTGGAACACCTTGGACCTGAAGTTATCGAGAAACGATTACCGGGAATTGCTGAATCTGCCGAAATTTTTGCCGGTGTCGACGTTACCAAAGAACCTATTCCTGTTCTTCCAACCGTTCACTACAATATGGGTGGCATTCCGACCAATTATCACGGCGAAGTTGTGAACTTGGTTGGTGACAATCCCGATTCTGTGGTTAAAGGTTTATACGCTATTGGTGAAGCTGCCTGTGTGTCAGTTCACGGAGCTAACCGACTTGGTTCCAACTCTTTGCTTGATATTGTTGTATTTGGACGTGCTGTAGCACATCGCTGTGCAGAGACAATTAAACCCGGAACTAAGCACAAAGATTTACAAACAGATACAGTTGATAAAATCATTACAGAATTTGATAAAATCCGCAATGCTGACGGTAAAAGCTCAACTGCTGATTTACGTTTGGAATTACAGCAAACCATGCAGAAACATGCCGCAGTTTTCAGAACACAGGAAACACTACAATCAGGTTGTGAACTGGTTGGTGAAATTGTGGAAAAATATGCTGATCTGAAAATAACAGACCGTTCACTCATTTGGAATACGGATTTAATCGAAGCTCTGGAACTCAGAAACCTGATGGCACAAGCCAAGGTTACAATTATGGGTGCTGAAAACCGAAAGGAATCACGCGGAGCTCATGCTCGCGAAGATTGTCCAGACAGAGATGATGAAAACTGGATGAAGCATACATTGGCTTATTTTGATGAAAAACACAATGTCAGTTTTCAATATCGTCCGGTTCACATGAACACCTTAACTGACGAATGTGAAGTCATTCCACCTGCAAAGAGAGTTTATTAAAATGGCACAGTTTAGTTTACCGAAAAATTCAAAAGTTCAGAAAGGAAATTACTTCAAGGCTGAAGGTGCTAGTAACATCAAAAAACTGAAGGTTTATCGCTGGAATCCGGATAACGGAGAAAATCCAAGAACCGACACTTACGAAATTGATTTGGATAATTGCGGACCAATGGTATTGGATGCTCTAATCAAGGTTAAAAACGAGATTGACACCACTTTAACTTTCAGACGTTCATGCCGTGAAGGAATCTGCGGAAGCTGTGCGATGAATATCAACGGCACAAACACTTTGGCTTGTACGAAATCAATTAAAGACTGCAAGGGTGATGAAATTGCGGTTTACCCACTTCCACACATGGAAGTTATCAAAGACCTGGTTCCTAACTTGTCACATTTTTATGCACAATATGCCTCGGTTCAGCCATGGATTCAAACCGATTCGGTGCCACTACCAGATGCCGAAAGACTTCAATCCATTGAAGACAGAGAGAAACTGGATGGACTTTACGAATGTATTTTGTGTGCTTGTTGTCAAACATCATGCCCAAGTTATTGGTGGAATGGCGATCGATACCTAGGACCGGCTGTTTTATTGCAGTCTTATCGCTGGATTGCTGATTCGCGTGATGAACATACCGGCGAGAGACTGGAAGAACTTGAAGATCCGTTCAAATTGTTCCGTTGTCATACAATCATGAGTTGTACTAATACTTGTCCAAAAGGATTGAATCCGGGTAAAGCCATAGCGGAAATTAAAAAACAAATTGCGGAAAGACATATCCTGTAAAACAATTTTAAATGCAACACTCCTACGAGCTTAAATGCAAAACAGATCCTCGCTGGATTGAAGCTGTAATGGCGGATTTTGATGAATTTTTAATCGACCATGCGGCTAATGAGCGAAAAGCAGCGATGTTGGCACTTTCGATGGTTGTTCACTATCCGGATAAAGAGCATATCGTTCGTGATATGACCGACTTGGCAATGGAAGAAATGGCTCATTTTCGTGAAGTCATTAAAATCATGCTCAAAAGAGGCTTGCAACAAAAACCGGATACGACCAATTTTTATATCGGTTCCTTCATGAAGGCATTAAAAAAAGATCCAAAAAACTATCTTTTGGATCGATTGCTGATGTTTAGTATCGTCGAGAAACGAGGTGCTGAGCGATTCGGAATCGTCGGTGAAACATTGGCAGAATCAAAAATTAAAGATTTTTATCAGCGTTTAGCAGCAGCTGAGTACCGCCATTTTGAATTATTTATTGAACTTGCTTATAAATACTACGATGAACAACGCGTCAAAAAACGCCTGAATGAGCTTCTTGATGTTGAAGCTCAAATCGTTAAACAATCCCCTTTCATAGCTGCTGTTCATTAAGATTCGATTATGAATTTGGTAAGAAATACAATATTCCTGTTTCTTACACTATTGATTTCAAAAGGATTTCCAAAAGAACCTAAACAAATTCATCGTTGTATGATGGAGAATGGAACTATTTCTTATCAAGAACAATCTTGCAAAAAGACCAAATCGAATAAAAAAAATAACATCAAAAAATCAATTAATAGCGCTCTATCTTATGTGAGTTCTATTCAGTATAAATCTGTCAGTGAAATTAGCTCGGACAACAACTCGTCTCAAATCATTTCTGAAATAGTAAAAAATTATCAAATTTCATTAAAGGCTTTATTGAACTGGAAGATATTCAAGAAAGTTTACGATAATAAATTCCTACATATTCGCTTACTTGATTCTGATATTTCTCTCAAAATCGACTTTATTTATCCGGATAATAAACAATTTAATGAGCAGGAATTGATTGAATTATTGCAGCTTTCTGCAAGCAGATATGTCAAAGGCTCGAGAGAAGGTTCTGTCAACCTCAATGTTTTCAACTTATCCTCGGGCAAAGCTATCACAGCCACTCTGACAAATTCTAAAGCTATAAAAGACTATAAAATAATCACTAAAGGAATTATTTTTAAAAGTGATTGGCTGATACAATTTACTTTACTCAGTAATAACACCAATTCCAATTCTTACAAATTTGCGATGGATTCGTTATTAACCAGTCTGACTTTGCGAAAGCTCTAGCTTTTTAGAAAAATCACGACATTTTTGAGCCTGAGATTGCATATTGGGCATATTATCCAAAGAGTCTGCCATCAATACAAACGCTGTACCTAAAATTGAATGTTTGGGAAAATCCTTATGAATCCCATTAATCAAAAAGACCGATTGCTTATAATTTCCTTTATTATGAAGTATTTTGGCAACTCGGTATCTTTGTTCCGCTGTTAATGGTTTAAAACCATCAATGACGGAACTTATTCTTTGAAAGGCAATTGAAACTTTATCGTCAATTCCTTTATTTATCAATGAATTGAGATATTTTTCACTGATGCTATGAATGGTCTCTTTATCTCGGGTTGCCAGTAATAACTCGACGAAATTTTGAATGAGATTCTCATCATCCGGATAGGATTCGCTTAGATTCTTGAAAATATTGACTGCTTCGTCATATCTTCCTTCTTTAATTAAAATATCAATATGAGTAAGACCATTTTCAACAACCGATTTTCTTTTTTCACGAAAATTACCGGGCAATTGTGTAACAAAACCCAACTCCTCTTGATACTGGTAAATCATGTATCCCATGATGTGAAAAATTACAACCATGTAATAATTACTCACTGATGATTGTAATATAATCGAAATTAAAGATATATCATCACTCATTAAAAATTGATTGATGACACCAACAGAGCCGGTCATAATTAAGATAAAGGCAAGAATTAAGCCATAAGGTAAACCAATAGAAG
Source organism: Gammaproteobacteria bacterium (assembly GCA_041395445.1). Lineage (NCBI taxonomy): Bacteria > Pseudomonadati > Pseudomonadota > Gammaproteobacteria > Gammaproteobacteria bacterium. The sequence goes on from JAWLAO010000001.1 coordinate 206,008, forward strand.
ACATCAAACGGAACATTGAAAGAGGATTCAATGCATCAAAGATATTTTCAGTCAGTGCGAAATTGATAATCATTGCCGGCAATCCGGCAATTAAAATCACTGCAATCATGCTTCCAATCATACTGCCAAGATAATCATAAGCGGCTCCAATCACCAAAAACACGGCAATATTGAGAAAAATCACCTGCAGAACCAACTTAAAACCACTGCCATAAGCCTGAGTGATATCAGGTGCTGTTAACTCTCCTTTGGCGGTATTTTCCAAACAAGTAAAACTATATTTAATCAATCCCCCAAGAATCAACAATTGAAAAATCAGACTGAATGGTAAATAAGAAGTTAAAGTGAATAAAACCGCTGCCCCAAAAATCAGCATGAGTGAGTCCATATTCATCGGATATTTAAAACTTTCCGATAAACGACGCCAAAACGGCGTAATCGTATCAGAGTTTAAAATTGGTGTCAGAGGTTGATTGCATAAAAAACAACGAGATAACCCGGTTCTATCTTCTGAATTTATACAATCTCTGCAACATTCATACTCACAATTTTGACAACGATAAAATGCCGGTTCTATGGGATGATATTTACAAAATTCCATGGCTTACGACTCGAGTTGCTGGGTTAATTGTTTATATTGAGACGTTTTATCGGAATTATTGATTTGACTAAAAACCGTTGATAGCTTTCTTGAAAGATTGACTAACAAATCAAACTTTTCTTCATCCTTATTAAGAATTTCAAATATCTCTTCAGAAACTTTAAAATGGGTCGAGTTCGCCATTAAATAGCCAAGGTTGTATAAATCCGCCTTTTTCACTCCAATCATACTCTCTTTATGAACATCCCATAAACTTTGCAGTTTAGTGAGTTGAGATTCATTGAGGTTCTGTAATTTGGCAATTTTGAACATTAATTCATGTCGCTTATTATTTGAAAGTAGCTTTTGAAGATTGTATTTAAGAATCAATCTGTCAAAATTCTCTCCGTATTTCTTCATCACACTGTCCAATGCTTTTTCAGCTGACTGAAATTTGAATTTGGAGATAAAATCATTCACCACACCCATATCTTTCTGTACTTGCGGTAATGATTGGTCCTCCTCAATGTATTCAATGTTAAATAACTTCGGGTTAATCAAATATGTCACAATCATTGCTAAGGCACCGGCAATAAAACCTCCGGCGTGAGCCATAAATGCAACATTTGAACCAACATCATTGAAGTAATCATATAACTCTTTGCCTATATAAAAAGGCAGAATCAGCAAAGCCGGAGCCCGGAAATAACCGACGAATACAAAAAACCAGTAGAAAAACTCGATTTTCTTAAACCTAAAAACTCCCAAATACATTGCCATAACGCCGGAAATCGAACCTGAGGCCCCAACCAACGGGATATTACTATTCGGGTTCACAAAGCAAAATAGTAATCCACCTGCTACACCTGAAATTAAATAAAATAATAAAAACTTCAAATGCCCGATGGCTGCTTCAACCGCAAATCCACAAACAATCAGAAAAAACAGATTGCCAATCAGATGCATTGCACTTCCATGTAAAAACTGATAACTAATGAACGAAAAAGTATCCATTTGCTTTGGAATCAATCCATACGAAATAGAACTGATAGATTCAATTTGTTGATTAATTTCTGTACGGACAGAAGTCCAATTTGTCACATAGTTTGCATCAAACACATCATAGGAATTTTGTTGCAAATATTGAAAAAAATCTTTGTCTGTGACAATTTCATAGAGCAAATTAAAATAAGCATCCGGATATTCTGAATGATTATATAACTCCTGAACTTCGACTAATCGCTCATCTTCATTTTTGGATTTCAGAAATTCCCTATAAGCCGGCCATTCATACTCCAACAAACCAAGCGCATCATAACGACTCAGAGCTGAATAAATTTTTTTATCATCGTTATGTTGATAGCCAAAATATATCAGTACATTTAAGACAACAATAACAAAAAGCATAATTGGAGCATGTTTCCAGTCAAATCTTTTTTCAGTAGGAATGATTACCATAATTTACTCCGTCGTCGCCGTCTCTTTACCGTCTAAAGCCGCATTCATTGCATGCCAGCATAGAGTTGCAGATTTGATTCTTGCAGGAAAGTTTTTAACACCGGCTATTGTGTTTACAATTCCTAGTGATTCCATTGAATCAATTCCGCTATTTTTATCCATCAATATGCAAAAGTCCGTAAATAATTCCTTTGCTTGCTGAACTGTTTTACCGGTGAGAAATTCCGTCATTAAAGATGATGAAGCTGTTGATATTGCACAACTTTCTCCATCAAAAAAAATGCTTTCAATGACATCGTTTACAACATTCAGGTACACGAAAACCTGGTCTCCGCATATCGCATTCAGACCTTCAGCTTTATGAGTGAAATTTTCAGGTGTGCCGTAGTTCTGCGGGTTACGATTGTGCTGCAAAACGGTTTGTTTATAAAGTTGTTTGATATCCATTTACAATTTTTTGATGATTGTAAACGGATTATACTGGATTTTAAGGGCTCAAGTAAAAATATCTATTATCAATAAAGTAGAAACTCCAACAAAAACCAATATTGCAAACCAGTTGATTCGATGGCTGAATTTCGGGTTTTCAATTAACTTTTCGCGCCCTTTTGAACTGATCCAAGCGACGATAGAAAAGGCAACTATCGTCACACTAATAAAAAGCAATCCCAGAATCATCAAACGAACCTGATAACCATCTTTCTCGAGATTGGCAAATTGAGGAAAAAAAGCCAGAAAGAATAGCATCACTTTTGGATTGGATACATTCATGAAAAATCCTCTGAAAAAGTAATTTTCAACTTTATCTGTTTTATTCAGAGTGATAGAGTCCAAACGATGAATGTAAGTTTTATAAGCCAACCACAATAGATAACCCGCGGCAAAAACCTGTAAAACTTGAACTCCGTACTGGGATTGACGGATAAGAGTGGAAATTCCTATAACGATTAAAGTTGTGTGAACGATAACCCCTGAAGAGAGTCCCAGAATGAATTTAAAAGTGGTTCTGAAACCTTGAGATAAAGACGTGACAATTACAAATAGAATGTCAGGACCCGGCGTAAAAGCCAGAACGGTTGAGGCCAGAAGAAAGGCGGAAATTTCAGAGAATGACAAATTATTTTTCTATTCTTGTCAACATGCTCACCCAGCAATTCCCACAATGGAATTTGCTTTTCTTCAGGAATCTTGATGAACTTCAATGCCACTTCTTCTTCACTCACTCTGACAACATCAGCTTCAACATGGAGATTAAAATTGTTATTCAAAATGATTTCCAAAACGCAAAAATCATCAACACGAAGTTTAATATCATTTTCTTCATCGTATTGTAATAAAATACCCGATGCCGATATATTTTTAACTTCCATGACTATGGAGCGACCTTGCCTCAGTAACAAACAAGAAGTTGTTAAGGGTTTTCTGGAGTAACGAATTTTATTGCTATTGTTGAAACTCATATCAAAACAATCCCAAAAATCTTATTCTTCAACTCACCTCAGGACGCATATAAGGAAACAGAAGTACGTCTCTGATCGAAGCTGAATCTGTAAACAGCATCACCAAACGGTCAATCCCAATACCCTCACCTGCTGTCGGCGGCATTCCATATTCCAGAGCTCTAACATAATCAGCATCATAATGCATCGCTTCATCATCGCCGGCTTCTTTACTGGCGACTTGCTCTTTGAATCTTTCTGCCTGATCTTCAGGATCATTCAATTCGGAAAATCCGTTGGCTATTTCATTTCCTGAAATAAACAGTTCGAAACGATCTGTGTAATCAGGATTAATATCATTTCGACGGGATAATGGTGAGATTTCAGTTGGATACTCTATCACAAATGTCGGTTGAATTAACTCCGCTTCCGCTGTTTCTTCAAAAATTTCAGATAATAAACGACCTTTACCCCAATTATCCTCAACATGAATACCCAACCTGTCACAATGTGTCGCTAATGCATCTCTGCTTTCGCAATCGGATGCAGAAATTTGCGGATTATGTTTAAGTACAAGGTCTTTCATACTGACTCTTGCAAAAGGACTGCCAAAATCAATTTTTTGACCTTGATAATCAATCATTGTTCCACCGGTAGCAACTTCAGCAAGCTGTTTAAACAATTCTTCAGTGATATCCATCAAATCGTTATAATCAGCATACGCCCAATAAAATTCCATCATGGTAAATTCAGGATTATGCCTTGTAGATACCCCTTCGTTACGGAAATTACGGTTGATTTCATAGACTCTTTCAAAACCACCAACAACCAGACGTTTCAAAAACAATTCAGGGGCAATTCTCAAATATAAAGTCAGATCCAAAGCATTATGATGTGTTTCAAAAGGTTTGGCAGCAGCACCACCCGGAATGATATGCATCATTGGAGTTTCAACCTCAAGAAAATTCTTGTTTTCCATAAAGTTACGAATGTGAGAAATGATTCTTGATCGTACTTTGAAAGTATCTCGACTTTCTTGGTTCATAATCAAATCCACATATCTCTGGCGATAACGGGTTTCCTGGTCGGATAATCCGTGAAATTTATCCGGCAGTGGTCTTAATGACTTGGTAATCAGACGGATTTCAGAGGTTTTAACAGAAAGCTCACCGGTTTGAGTTTTAAACATTGTGCCTTTAGCCGCAATAATATCGCCTAAATCCCAGGATTTGAATTCATTAAACTTCTCTTCTCCCACACCATTGAGCTGGACAAAAAGTTGAATGGATTCAGTCACATCTTTGATAACCGCAAAACCACCCTTACCGAACTCACGTTTACTCATCATACGTCCAACAACTGAAACTTCGATATTCTGAGGATCTAAATCTTCTTTTGAAATATCGCCGTATTTCTCATGCAGTTCCAATGCTAAATGAGTTCGCCTGAAATCATTAGGAAACGCAATTCCTTTTTCATCACGAATTGATTGTAATTTTTGTCTTCTTTCAGTAATTAAATGATTTTCTTCCGACATTTCCCAAATCCTGGTTGAGTTATTTAAAAGTGGTTGATTTTATAAGCCTTGTTTCAAACTGGCAATAATAAATTTGTCTAAATCACCATCGAGTACAGCTTGCGTGTTTGAGTTCTCAACTCCTGTGCGTAAATCTTTGATTCGTGACTGATCCAGTACATAAGAACGAATTTGCGAACCCCAACCCACATCCGCTTTAGCATCTTCAGTTGATTGCGATTCCTCCTGACGTTTTTGCATTTCAAGTTCATACAATTTAGCCTTTAATTGCTTCATTGCTGATGCTTTATTCTTATGTTGAGAGCGATCATCCTGACACTGAACCACGACATTCGTGGGAATATGAGTAATCCTCACAGCAGATTCAGTTCGGTTAACGTGCTGACCACCGGCGCCTGATGCCCGATAAACATCTATTCTCAAATCAGAAGGGTCGATTTCAATTTCAACATCATCATCAATTTCAGGTGATACAAATACGGCTGCAAAGCTGGTATGACGTTTGTTACTGGAATCAAATGGTGATTTTCTCACTAAGCGGTGTACACCAATTTCTGTGCGTAACCAGCCAAAAGCATGGTCGCCGGTAATTTCTATGGTTGCTGATTTAATTCCTGCAACATCACCAGCGGAACACTCCAATAATTTGGTGCTAAATCCTTTTTTCTCACAATAACGCAAGTACATACGCAGAATCATTTCTGCCCAGTCCTGAGCCTCTGTTCCACCGGAACCGGATTGAATATCGAGAAAACAATTATTAGGATCCATTGGGTTGGAAAACATTTTGGTGAATTCCATTTTTTCCAATAGTCCTTGTATACGTTGTAAGTCCTGAATAACTATTTCAAGCGTTTCTTCGTCTTCTTCATGTTCAGCCATTTGTAGAAATTCATCAGCATCTTTGATGCCATTATGCAATTCATCAAGGCTTGACACGATTTGTTCGAGTTGTGAGCGCTCTTTGCCAAGAGCCTGTGCATGTTCCGGATTGTTCCAAACTTCCGGATTTTCAAGTTCTAAGTTAACTTCTTCGAGTTTTTCTTTTTTGACATCATAGTCAAAGAAACCTCCTTAACTCGGAAGTTCTTTGACTAAAATCTTTAATTTGCGCGTGTTGCGGAGCGGTTTCCATAATTTTGTAAATTACTTTCCTTCTTTGAGCAATCTCTGACGCAGTTCCCAACGTTCCTGTGCATCAATAGTCATTGTTGCGATCGGTCTCGCCATTAAGCGTCGTAATCCAATCTCTTCATCAGTATCTTCGCAATAACCATAGTCGCCTTCTTTAATACGAGTTAAAGCCTTGCGGATTTTTGCTAAAAGTTTTCTGTACCTGTCTCGAGTTCTTAATTCCAGGGTGTTTTCAGTTTCTCTGGAAGCACGTTCGGCATCATCGCCAACATCACGAACTTCAGATTGGAGGTTGTTTATTGTTTCCTGAGACTCCTTATTTAATTCTTCCTGCCATTGAACTAGTCTGCGACGGAAATACTCGACATGCTTATCGCACATGTATTCCTCATTTTCTGAGGGAATATAGCCTTCTTCAAGCTCAAGTTTTGGTATATATCCCTCTGGCAAATCATTAATGCTTCTTTCTGACATTAAATTCTCCTGCGTATTTATATGGTGCAAATCCCATGATAGAATCCACACAATCAATCGAATAATCCGGCTTCAAGAAGCCAGAATTTTAGGGCGAGTATTTATAACTCAAAGACACTCAATGGGCAATAAAAACCTGACAATTTTTAACAAAATGGTATGAAATTCATATTAATTTACATTCTTAAAGGCTACAAATATTTTATTAGTCCACTTTTGGGCAATCGTTGTCGCTTTTATCCGAGTTGCTCTGAGTACATGATGACTGCCATTCAACGATTTGGAGTGATTAAAGGAATCGGTCTTGGTGTGAAAAGAATTTCACGCTGTCACCCCGGTTGCGAAGGAGGAATTGATCATGTGCCGGAGGTTGAACCCGAACAAAATAAAAACGAAAATCTGTGAAATTATATGAATAAAATTCTTATTAAAAACGCAAAAATTGTCAATGAGCTGATTCTTTCAGAAAGCGACGTTTTAATCCATGGTCAAAGAATTGAAAAAATTGACAAAAACATCAGTGCTGATGATTCTTACACCATTATTGATGCAGAAGGCAAACACCTTCTTCCAGGAATGATTGATGACCAAGTCCATTTTCGCGAACCCGGAATGCCACATAAAGGTCGCTTTATTACTGAATCAGCAGCAGCTGTTGCCGGTGGAATCACTTCGGTTATGGATATGCCAAACACATCACCTCAAACCACAAGCCAGCAAGCAATCATAGAGAAGCATAATCTCATCAAGGGTTATTCCCATTGTAATTATGGATTTTATTTGGGCGCAACAAACGATAATATCGAAGATATTAAGTCCATTGATACCAGTTTGGTTTGTGGAGTCAAAGTTTTCATGGGAGCTTCAACAGGTAACATGCTGGTTGATAACGAAAATACACTGGATGAAATCTTCAAAAATACTGAAATTCTAGTAGCAACCCATTGTGAAGATTCACCGACCATACAACACAATGAAGAACTCGCCAGAGAAAAATACGGTGAAGATGTCCCTGTTTCAGAGCATGGCAATATTCGTTCCAGAGAAGCCTGTATTAAATCGACCAATCTGGCTATGAAACTCGCAGAAAAACATGGAACAAAACTTCATGTTTTACATATTTCCACCGCTGAAGAAGTTGAGCTTTTCAAACAATTACCTTTATCACTGAAGCAAATTACCGGTGAAGCCTGTGTACATTTTGCCTGGTTCGACGATCATGATTACAGAGATTTAGGAACTCTCATTAAATGTAATCCCGCAGTTAAAAGAAATTCCGACAAAATGGCGATTATTGACGGAATTAATCATGGTAACCTCGATATTATTGCTACCGATCACGCACCTCATACATGGGACGAGAAACAAAATAAATACTTCAAAGCGCCATCCGGTTTACCATTAGTACAAACAGCCCTACCCAGTTTATTGACATTGGTAAATCAGGGAAAATTTGCATTAGAGAAAATCGTTCAAAAAACATCTCATAATGTTGCCGATTTATTCAATTTGATTGATCGAGGCTACATTCGAGAAGACTATTTTGCCGATTTGGTTCTCGTTGACATGAATAAAAGCTATACCGTTAAAAATACTGACATGCTTTATCAATGTGGCTGGACACCTTATGATGGTGAAACATTTACGGCGAGCATTGAGAAAACCTGGGTTAATGGTGAACTCAAATGGAATGGAACTTTATTAGGTCAAGCGAACGGTTTAGCACTCAAATATATCAGGTAAAGTCATGAGATTTCGTTTTTTAATTTTAATTCTGTTTATTATTTCAACCACTGCCATGTCAGAAGAAACCAATAAAAACAAACCAATTGCTATTGTGATTCACGGTGGTGCCGGAACCATTCTTAAAGAAAATATGACTCCTGAAAAGGAAGCTGCTATCTCAGCCAAACTTGAGGAATCACTCAAAGCCGGATATCAAGTCCTTAAGAACAACGGAACTTCAACCGATGCCGTTATTGCGGCAATCAATGTTATGGAAAACTCTGAACTTTTTAATGCCGGCAAAGGTGCTGTTTACACAGCAACCGGTGAACACGAATTGGATGCTTCAATCATGAGGGGAAGTGATTTACAAGCCGGGGCTGTGGCAGGCGTTAAGAAAATCAAAAATCCAATTAATGCTGCCAAAGAAGTAATGCTGAATTCTCCGCACGTTATGCTTTCTGGAAAAGGAGCCGATGAATTTGCCGCAAAACAAGGATTAGAAATGGTTGATAATAAATATTTTGATTCCGAGTATCGCTATCAACAATGGCTGGAAATTCAAAAGAAAGATACAGTTTCCTTATCAGAAGACTTACTCAAAACAGATGGTAAATTCAGCACAGTTGGTGCAGTTGCCATAGATAAAAAAGGAAACATAACTGCCGCTACATCAACCGGCGGCATGACCAATAAAGCATACGGCCGAATTGGTGATTCACCTATAGTTGGGGCAGGAACTTATGCCGACAATCGCAGTTGTGGAATTTCAGCAACAGGTCATGGAGAATATTTTATTCGTTATGCTGTTGCTCACGACATATGTGCCAGAACACTCTATCAAAACAAATCTTTAGAACAAGCAGCTGATGAAGTGATCAATCAAATCCTCAAAAATGCAGGAGGAGATGGCGGAATTATTGGTTTAGATAAAAACGGCACTCCGATCATGATTTTTAACACACCAGGAATGTATAGAGGATATAAAACTGAACAATCGGAATACACTGTTTTGATTTATAAATAAACAATTGAATATGGAAGTCGTTAAACTTAAAGTCAATCGCAATCAGAAAAATTTTGCTATCAGCAGTCCGTTTGAACCTGCCGGTGATCAACCTGAAGCCATCAGAAAACTGACCGAAGGTTTTGAAAGTGGACTGAAAGCTCAAACTTTGTTGGGTGTCACCGGTTCAGGAAAAACTTTCACTATCGCCAATGCGATACAAAACATTCAGAAACCAACAATGGTGATGGTGCATAACAAAACTCTCGCCGGGCAACTTTACAACGAATTTAAAGAATTTTTCCCCAATAATGCGGTTGAATATTTCGTTTCCTATTACGACTATTATCAACCGGAAGCCTATGTCGCTGCATCGGACACTTATATCGAGAAAGATGCTTCAATCAACGAGTACATCGAGCAAATGCGACTGTCTGCTACCAAAGCCCTGATGGAACGTCGGGATGTGATTATTGTGGCAACGGTTTCCGCTATTTACGGTCTAGGTGATCCTCAGTCCTATTTACGCATGGTCATTCCACTGAAAGTCGGACAAATTATCGACCAGCGGGATTTACTCCGTCAATTAGCGGAATTACAATTTGATCGTAATGATTACGAATTGGCACGAGGAACTTTCCGGGTTCATGGGGAAGTGATTGATATTTTTCCAGCAGAATCTGACAAACAAGCCATTCGTATTGAACTTTTCGATGATGAAATCGAGCAACTGAGTTATTTCGATCCTCTGACGGGGAAAAAACTCAGTAATGAAACAGAAATCACAATATTTCCAACAACACACTTCGTCACTCCGCGTGACCGAATTGTACATGCCATCAGCACCATTCGCGAAGAACTAGTTGAACGCTTGAAATTTCTCAAAGAAGAAAATCGCCTGGTCGAAGCACAAAGACTGGAACAACGAACCAATTATGACTTGGAAATGATGATGGAACTCGGCTATTGCACCGGAATTGAGAACTATTCCAGACATCTGACCGGATTGCCTCCCGGTGCACCACCACCTTGTTTGTTTGATTATCTGCCAGATGATGCTTTACTGGTGATGGACGAAAGCCATGTTTCCATTCCACAAATTGGCGGCATGTATAAAGGTGACCGTTCTCGAAAAGAAAATTTAGTCAATTACGGTTTCCGTTTGCCTTCGGCAATGGACAACCGCCCTCTTCGTTTTGAAGAATGGGAAGCCAGAACCCCTCGAATGATTTTTGTCTCAGCGACTCCGGCAGATTATGAAGAAAAGAATGCTTCGCAAACTGTTGAGCAAGTGGTGAGACCCACAGGACTTCTTGATCCTAAAATTGAAGTCCGTCCGGTTTCCACACAAGTCGATGATTTGCTTTCTGAGGTTAATAAAAGAGTCAAAATTGGCGAACGAATTCTTGTCACCACGCTCACAAAACGCATGAGTGAGGATTTAACCGATTACATGACAGAACATGGCATTAAATGTCGATATCTGCATTCTGAAATTGATACTGTTGAACGTGCGGAAATCATCCGAGACTTGCGACAAGGTGTTTTTGATGTTCTTATCGGTATCAATCTTCTTCGTGAAGGTTTGGATATGCCGGAAGTTTCGCTGGTTGCGATTTTAGATGCAGATAAACCCGGCTTTTTACGTTCTGATCGCTCGCTGATTCAAACTATTGGTCGTGCCAGCCGTAATTCAAAAGGCAAAGCGATTTTATATGGTGATAAAATCACTCCGGCAATGGAATACGCCATCAACGAAACCCAACGTCGTCGTGAAAAACAAATGGAATTCAACAAAAAACATGGAATCACACCGAAAACAGTGATTCGTAAAATTCATGATTTGAAAGATGGATTTGATGCCAATTCAGAAGCCGGCAGCAGACTGAAAGTTGCTGAAAAATCTGCAAATTACAATATCGAAACTCCTAAACAATTAGCACAACTCATTGCCAAGCTCGAAAAATCTATGTTTGAACACGCAAAAAACATGGAATTTGAAGAGGCTGCCAAAATTCGAGATGAAATCGCTCGTATTAAAAGCTCACAATTTGTTGGTGGTTAATACAATTCTGTATTCGAAATAATACGAACTCCCATCAAATTGTGATAAAGTATCTGAACTTTTTCACCATAACAATAAATTAATGAGAAATTCAAAAATACAAATCATATTGACTCTGTTATTTAGCTTTTCTATTCAGGCAGAGGATAATTCCAACAAAGAGGAAGAAAAAAAGTGGGATGTCAATAATCCTCCCGGAGAAACCACTTTAGCAACAATTAAGACAACAACAGGAACATGGATGAATCTGGATGTCAGCCCTGATGGCAAGACCATTGCTTTCGATTTATTGGGTGACATCTACACAATGCCAATCGGTGGAGGGAAAGCCACAAACATTACCAACTCTATGGCTTGGGACATGCAACCTCGATTCTCACCGAATGGTAAACAGTTGGCTTTTACGACCGATCAAGGTGGTGGTGATAATATCTGGACAATGAACACCGATGGTTCAGAACAAAAACAAGTCACCAAAGAAGAGTTTCGCTTATTGAATCAGCCGGCATGGTCACCGGATGGCGAATACATTATTGCCCGCAAACACTTTACCGGAATGCGTTCCATTGGAGCCGGTGAAATCTGGATGTATCACAAATCAGGTGGTTCAGGAGTTCAGCTCAACAAACGCCCTAACGAGCAAAAAGACTTGGGTGAACCGATTTTTATGCCTGATGGTAAACATGTTCTTTATTCTCGTGATGCCACTCCTGGACGTTATTTTGAATACTCTAAAGATTCAAACAATCAGATTTATGATATTGAAGCCATTGATTTAGCAACTGGCGATATTGACATCTGGGTCAGCGGTCCCGGCGGTGCGGTTCGCCCTACTCCATCACCTGATGGTAAAACGTTGGCGTTCGTGCGTCGGGTTCGGAATAACTCCACATTATTTTTACAAGATCGTGAAAGCGGCGAGTTAATGCCGATTTATGACAATCTGGAAAGAGATATGCAGGAAACCTGGGCGATTCACGGAGTTTATCCATCTTTTGCATGGACTCCTGATGGCAAGGAAATTGTATTCTACGCTAAAGGTGAAATTCACAAAGTGAATGTTAAAAGCAAAAAAGTGAATAACATCCCTTTTGCAGTTGAAGACACTCGTAAAATCAGTAAGGCCGTGACAGTAAATATCGACCCTGCTCCTGAAGAGTTCAAAGCAAAAATGCTGCGTTGGTTACAAAAATCACCAGACGGCAAGCAAGCGATCTTTCAGGCTTTAGGATATATTTACACCGTAAACCTCCCTGATGGAAAACCACAAAGACTCACCAAACAAACTAAGGACTTTGAACTTTATCCCAGATTTTCTCAAGATGGCAAATCCATCGTTTACACCACTTGGAACGATGAAAACCTTGGAACTATTCAAATTTCTAATCTTTCCGGCAAATCCAAACAAATCACTCAAAAACCCGGACATTTTATTAGTCCTTCATTATCAGCGGACAATAAAACAGTTGTCTATGAAGCCATTGGCGGAGGCTATCTGACATCTCCTCTCTACTCACAAGATACCGGTGTGTTTGTAATTGATGTGAAATCAGGAAAAACCACTCTCATTGATAAAAACGGTTCCGATCCTTTCTTTGCCGGAGATTCAGACCGTGTATTTTATTCCACATCGGATCAATCAGGCGAAGTGATAACCACACAACTTGTCAGTAAGGATTCATCCGGGCATAATCAACAGGAGCACTATTCCGGTCAATGGATTACAAATTTCAGTATTTCGCCGGATCAAAACTGGCTGGCATTTATCCAGAATTTTCAGGTTTATGTCACTCCATTTATTCAGAGTGGTAAATTTATTTCAACCGGTTCCGGTTCCAACAATCTGCCATTACAAAAGTTCTCTGATATTGCAGGAAGTTATCTGGCGTGGTCAAAGGATTCTCAAAAATTATCCTGGGCGCTTGGTCCTAATATTTATCAACAAAAAGTTTCTGAAAAATTCACCTATTTAGGCGGTAAAGACGAGAATGTCGCTGATCAAATTCACATCGAATTCGATGTCAAATCTGATATTCCTGATTCATCTGTGGCATTAACCGGTGCGACAGTCATCACTATGAACGGAAATGAAGTGCTGAAAAATGCAACTATTTTGATTAAAAATAACCGAATTTCAGAAATAGGTACAGATGTCAATATTCCTAAAGGTACTGAAGTAATGGATGTTAGTGGTAAAACCATAATGCCAGGAATCGTTGATGTACATTGGCACGGACCTTATGCGAACAACCAAATCATTCCACAAGCCAGCTGGCACGCTCTAGGAAATCTGGCATTTGGTGTTACCACCGAACACAATCCGTCTGCTGATACCGCCGCTGTTTTCTCAGCGAGTGAAATGCAAAAAGCCGGGGTGATTACAGCTCCAAGAACTTTCTCAACTGGAACCATTCTGTACGGTGCGACACACTTTTTCACTGCCAAAGTTAATGGCGTTGAAGATGCCGTCGGACATTTGGAGAGATTGAAATCTGTCGGTGCATTTTCAGTTAAAAGCTATAATCAACCACGTCGTAATCAACGTCAACAAGTGATTGAAGCTGCCAGACAGACAGGCATTATGGTTGTTCCCGAGGGTGGCTCACTATTTATGCACAACATGAGTATGATAGTTGATGGGCACACAGGAATTGAACACTCGATTCCGGTGGCAGCGATTTATGATGACGTTGTGCAGTTATGGTCACAATCAGAAACTGCTTATACACCAACTTTGATTGTTGGTTATGGCGGAATTTGGGGTGAAAGATATTGGTACGATACTACAGAAGTCTGGAAGCACCCTCTTCTCACCAAGTATGTTCCGAAACATATTCTAGAACCAATATCTGTTCGCAGAACAAAAGCTCCATTGGAAGATTACAATCACATCCGCAATGCAGAAGTCGCAACCAAATTACAAAATGCCGGAGTCAAAGTCATGGTTGGTGCACATGGACAACGCGAAGGCTTGGGGTCTCATTGGGAAATGTGGATGTTCGCTCAAGGCGGAATGCCACCAATCAATGTCATTAGAGCCGCAACCATTGACGGAGCTAAATACATTGGCATGGAGAATGACTTAGGTTCATTGGAAAAAGGCAAACTAGCCGACCTTATCATCCTTAATAGCAATCCTCTGGATGATATTTATAAATCCGACGACATTTACCAAGTCATGCAAAACGGCCGTTTATATGATGCTGAAACCATGAATCAAGTCTTTCCTGAAAAGGTGTCAAGAGGGAAGTTTTATTTTGAGTAAACTTCAATAAAATCATGAAGGGTCTGGTACAATAGTTTTCAGACCCTTTAGTTTTAAATCCTTTAGTTTTAAATCAAATGTTTATTTCAAAATTAGCTCTTAATTCATCTCATTTTTAGTGAGACTAATAAATATGTTCAATTTTTTCATAAAGCTTTAGTATTTAAACACCAAAGTGTTCTGTTCGATTGCTCTATTAGATAAACTTTGGAGAATTTTATCAGCAACTCTGAATGAGTTCGCATAGATTGTGAATGTCGGTGTCACACTACCACCATTAGGCATAAAACTGCCATCTGTGACATAAATATTATCGGTTCCGTGGACTCGACAGTTGGCATCCAGAGCTGAAGTTTCAGGGTTATTACCAAACCGTAACCCTCCTGCCATGAGGTTTGAAGTCGGACTCGACCAGACATTTCCATAAGCTCGGTCTGCTCCCATTTTTTTCATCACTTCCACACCTTTATCAACCAAATATTGAGCCACTTTGAGATCGTGTGGATGATAACCTGCTTTCACTTTTGCAACCGCTGAGCCCCATTTATCTTTTTCTTTTTTATCGAGTGAAACATGGCAATTATCATTCGGCAACCAGTCACAAAAAACTTCAAATTTAAAATCCTTGGATTGAGTGAAATGCGATTTAAGACGCTGCTTTAACTCTGTTCCCCACAATAATTTGCCGTTTTTAAACCGCAAATCCATCGCATTGGAAGTAAATGATGGTGGATCAAATACAAAATCAATAGTTCCGCCTTTAACAGGTTTGTCAAATGCTGATTGATCATCAATCGTGTACCAGTCTTGCAATGCCCGATTGAAAAATGGTCCTCGCAATAACATTTCGTTTTGTTCAAATTCACTTAATTTTGATAAATCAAAAACTCCATGTCCGGTTCCACCGGCACAACAATGCAGGTTTTTACCAATTTGTTGGTATTTATTGCCGATTCCATCGGGATGTTTGACGCCTTTGGATGCTAGCAACAACCGAGACGATTCAATGGAATAACACGCCACAACAACTTTTCGGGCAAATATTTTTATATCATTATTTTCTTTATCAAAATAACTCACCGATTCCGCATTGCCGGAATTGTCCGTATTAATTTTATAGGCTTTAGCATAAGTAATAACTTCACAATTCCCGGATTTGACAGCATCATTCAATAATGCCACGCGGGAACTTCCTTTGGCCTTAGTTTCACAACCAAAACTTCCACAATAACCCGATAATACACAAGCGTTTCTATCTTTGTGTGGTCTGGAGAGAATTCTCTCGCCATTGGCAAAGAGTGATAACCAAGTTCTTTAACTGCTTTATCAAACTTCTTAGCAATGGGATGTTCTGTAGTTGGAGGGAACGGATAGTCTGCTGTTGAGCGAGGTTCCAGATTGGGGTGATTGACCACTTTTCCTGAAACACCAATCAGATTTTCAACTTTGGTATAATAAGGTTCCAAATCTTCATAACTGATTGGCCAATCAACAATATTGGCACCTTCTATTTCGCCAAAGGTGCTGAGTAAACGAAAGTCTTGAGGTTTTAAACGATGAAAATAAGCACTCATAAAGTTGGTCGCACCGCCAACTATATTTCCACCCCAAAACTGCGATGTTGTACTTTCTTTAAATTCACCTTTAGAGTTTGGTTCAGACAATACATGTCTTTCGTCTTTAAATTTCGACCGGAATACTCGTCTTCTGCTGAGCATTTCATCTTTGGTAAAATCCTTTTCATCAAACCAACCACCTTTTTCCAGTATTATCACCTTATAACCTGCTTTAGCAAGCTCATAAGCAACCGGAGAACCACCTGCTCCGCTACCAATCACACAAACATCACATTCTAAATTTTTAGAACTCATTCAAAATCCCTATAGGTTCTGCCTTTTGAAGGTGACGGCGAACCCCCGCGATGTTTCAACCATTGCCAACCAATTTGATTGGTGTTACCACCATAATAAGGATCAAGAGTCAGTGCTTCAATCAAATAATAACTCAAAATAGACATCCAGCGTTTGCCTTGCTCGGATTGTGCTGTTACTTCCAATAAAGTCTTTTGTTTCTTTTCTGACAAATTAACAAAATCATCTGAATATTTTTCCTGAGAATACTGATTGAGCCAAATCAAACCTTGTTTAATAAAGTCAGCATCACCATCCTTTCTATTTCTTTCATCCGTTAAAGCCCATTCCAGATAAGTTAAAACGTTTAAATCTTTTGCACTGGGACCATCGCCATCATCTGGAAACATTTGCATATAAACGGATAAAAGCTCTTTGTGTTGTTTATTGGTAAAAATATATTCCTTAAGTTCAACAACTTCAGAAGATAGATTGATAAGATTTGATGAGTTATTTAAATCTGCAACTATTATTTTCGGCTTACACGCTAACAAAGGTGTTAGCAAAGCCAAAACAGATGCGGATTTAATAAATTGCCGACGATTGAGTCCAACTGTCCAATGATTATTCTTAATCAATGGATTGGATTCTATATTTGAGGAGTTTTTATCCTGCTGTTTCATTCGCAGAATGTCTTACTGCACCATGAAAAAATGCATACATATCCTTATAGGCGGTGATAAATCCTGAATACAATTTCTCAATGGTGTTCCACTCAGCTAAATAATCTTCCAGTTTCTCAGGAACATCATCCCGGTAACGAACCACTCCGTTGATATCAATAATAAATTCAGTCGGAGTTCCCCAAACATTATAAAGATCGGTCACTTTTTTTCCATAATCAAAGGCAATCGGATAGTTTACATTGAATTTTTTAATGAATTGATCAATTTCTTCGATACTGTCTTCTTTAGTGGTATTTACAGCAATAATGACAATATCATCGGACAAAGTTTTTTGTGTTTGCTTTAGTTTTGGAACTTTTTTCAAACAATATCCACACCAGGTATTCCAAAAAATCAGATAAACACTCTTTTTGCCTTTGTAATCACTCAATTTGAAATTGCTGCCATCCAACTGCGAAATAGTGAAGTCAGGTGCTAAATCACCGGCATCGGGTTTATCAGCAAAAGCTGAATTGGTAAAACTGATAAAAAGCGTTAGAATTGCGAATATTTTTTTCATACGTTTATTGGAATCAAACTACTAATGTCATTAAGACCTATGTTTTATTAAAAAATTTCAAATATCCTGAATAATTTACAACTTATGAATAAAATCAGCAACTTGTTTCGAGATGGAATCATCATCTAATGCGGAATCAATGGTCGCTTGAACATAACCGAGTTTATGACCGCAATCATAGCGCTTTCCTTTTAAAGTAGCAGCATACAGATTATTTGGTTTATCTAATAGTTTTGCTAATGCATCCGTGAGTTGGATTTCACCACTCTTATCACATTGGGTTTCTTCCAACAGTGCAAAAATCTCAGGTGATAAAACATAACGTCCAATCACGCCCAAATTACTCGGTGCATCTTCCAATTTTGGTTTTTCAACAATGGATTGAATCAAATTAACATCGGATTCATTATTTCCTACATCAACAATTCCATAACTTGAAACTCTGTCATCTGTTACCTCTTCAACTGAAATCACACTGGCATCATATTTTATGCTGGCATCAATCAATTGCTTGGTGGCATTCACTCCTTTCTCAGGCTTAATATAATCATCCGCTAGAATGACCACAAAATACTCATCATCAACCACTTCTTTAGCCTGTAAAACAGCATGACCCAACCCTAATGGCTCACCCTGAGGAATAAAAACACGAGTGATTTGCGTGGTTAGAGTCTCCAATTTATCGACCAGTTCAGTTTTACCTTCTTCGGTAAACTTCTGTCTGAGTAATGGTTTTGGGTCAAAATGGTCACTAATGGCGTGTTTACTGGCACTAGTGATAAAAATTAAGGTTTTAACACCGGCTTCTATGGCTTCCTCAACTGCGTATTGAATCAGAGGTTTATCAATGATGGGCAACATTTCTTTGGGAATAGATTTGGTTGCAGGCAGAAAACGTGTACCCATGCCACCAACAGGAAAGACTGCTTTACTTATTTTTTTCATGCTTAATTATTATTTTCGACAATTTTTAAATGGGGTTGATGAACAAATTCAGGAACTAGTTTTTTAATCGTTTGTGTCAAATCGACATCCTGAAATTGAATGGCTTGTTTGATTGCCTGCTTCAACAATTTTTCATAACTTTCTGAATGTTTCATTGTTGATTGAAGGTGATAAATTTTGTTGTGACTGGTGTGTTTGAGCTCTTCAACATCATAATAAAGTTGCTCATGCATTTTCTCACCGGGACGCAATCCGGTAATTTCAACTTTAATATCCACCTCAGGAATTTTACCGGATAAACTAATCATGCGATTCGCCAGACTCAGAATACTCACGGGTTTTCCCATGTCCAGAACATGAATATCACCATTGGAACCCAATACCATTGATTGAACGATCAGTTGACAAGCCTCTGTGATGGTCATGAAATAACGTGTCATTTCTTCATGGGTTACAGTGACAGGACCACCTTTGGCTATTTGTTCTTTGAACAATGGAACCACACTTCCTGCCGATCCCAAAACATTTCCAAAACGAACAATCACATAATCGGTGTTTGAATTTTTGTTCCTTGATTGGCAATACATTTCTGCAATTCGCTTGGTCGCACCCATAATATTGTATGGATTGACAGCTTTATCGGTCGAAACCAATACCATTTTTTCGACGTTAAACTCATGACAGGTGTCAACAATGTTCTTAGTACCGATAACATTATTGATAAAACCCTCACAAGGCATTTTTTCCAATAATGGAACATGTTTATAGGCAGCTGCATGAAAAACTATATCAGGTTTAATCGTCGAAAAGATTTGCTGAAGATGTGCTTTATCAGTGACATTCACTAACAAACTTGTAGTAATTAAGTCGTTGTTTTTATTACTTAACTCTCTGTCAATTTGATAAAGATTAAACTCTGAATGATCCAGAATGCACAATTTTTTCAAATCCAATTGAGCCAATTGTCTTGCCAATTCCGAACCAATCGAACCACCTCCGCCTGTGATAAGAACCGACTTTCCTTGAACTGCTTTTGCAACATTGGACCAGTCAATCGAAACCTTTTCTCGACCCAAAATATCATCAATAGTTACCGGTGTCAGATGGCTGATTTCAAACCCTTTCTCTGTGATTTTATCCAAATTTGGCAAAGTTAGTAATTGACAATTACTCGTCATGCTATTGTCAACCACCTCTTTCATCATTGAAGCTGAAATATTTTCTTTAGTCACAACAATGGCACGAACTTCACGCTTTTTGCAAATTTTCTCAATATCTGCAACTCCCCCTAGAACTTTAACTCCTCTAAGATTTGAGCCTTTGTAATTTCTTTCATCATCAACAATTCCCACAACTTCATATAATGCCGAAGCATGGGCGTGACGGATAAACATATCTGCTAATCGACCTGCTCCAACAAGCAAAACTCTTTGTTTTTCAGAATTATTAATGTGCAGAGTTAAATCCTTAAACATGCGATAAGTCAATCGGGGAACTCCCCAAAGTACCATCAATATAAACGGATACATCAACAATACAGAACGAGGCACTCCATCGGCTCGATGAACCAAAAACATGATAAAAGCGATGATAAATGTTCCAACAACTGCCGATTTGGCAATATTTATCAAATCAGGAACACTGGCAAATCTCCAAAGCCCTCGATAAAGATTAAAGTAATAGGCAATGACTCCCTGAACGAGTATGACTGTGGCAAATTCATAATTAAACCAACTGAGTTCAGGTGAATCGACCCAGACACTATAACGAATCACATAACTCAACATCCATGCCAACCAGGTCATGAATAAATCATGAAGAACAACTGCGAATCTGGGATGAAAAATATTCATGACGTTATTTTACTGGCGAAAGCGCTGGAATTTCGTTTTTTGATAAAAATTAAACCAGAATATACTTAAAACGACCATTTGAAACAACAATACAAACACCCGAATCTTTATTTCAAACTCTGATAAGTGTATAATTAATGCAATTGAAACATTTATCAAAGTTACAAAAGCATAAATCATCGAAACTTTATAATGAGGTATCTGACTGGTATTTACCATTGATTGAAATAAATGCAGATTGTGAGCTTGAGAAATTTTATGTCTAAATTTCAAACGAGTGAATAAAGTTAAAGTGGCATCGACGATAAATGTTAAGTGAAAGGTTATGACAACTATTTCATCGAGAACTTGTTTTGAAATTCCGTATAATGCTATCGTTGCAACTAAAAAAGACACTGATAAACTTCCTGAATCACCCATAAACATCTTAGATTTAGGAAAGTTAAAGATCAGAAAAGCAACTAAACTCACCGTCGTCAGGATAAGTAAACTATTAATGGATTGAATTTCTGAATTCATAAATAATACCAAATATCCAATCAGAGTTACTAATGCGTGTAATACTGCCATTCCATCGGCTCCATCCATAAAATTATACAAATTCATCCACCAAATCACGCCTAATACAAAAACAAATATTATTCCATAAGAGACATTGGCATGACTTAAAATTATTGTATAGACCAGAACTACTGAAAAGATTGTAATCAAAAGCAAACGAATTTTTACCGAAATATGGAAAAAGTCATCAAAAGCACCCAATACAATAAACAGCAATAAACCTAATGATGAAACTAAGGAAATATTGGATTCAAAATAATTACCAAAATAAATAAAAAAAGGTAATGAAATCATGAATACCAGACCGGCTGATGTCGGTTTTGAAACACTATGAAGTTTTCTTTCTTCGTTTGGATGATCAAACCAATGGTATTTATGACTTAAGTGCAGGTAAAGTGAAAGTAACACAATATTTGCTAAAAACAATAACAAAGACTGAAGCCAGATTGACATTGATATTATTCCGATTCTAAACCATAAATTGGTTTTACCGTACCCCAACTTTTACAACTAGGGCATTGCCAATGCAGGTTCTTAGCACCAAAACCACATTTGCGACAGCGATGATTGGGTTTTTTTTCAAGCAAACTATTAACCAGCTTTTCCAGAACTTTGAACTTAGTGATATTGCTACCATCGTCATTATTCTTTTCCAGGTTGAGTTTTAAAAGTAAATCCAAACCACGAACGGATGGTTTTTCAACCAATTGTTCTTCAACAAATTTTTCTGCCGCATCAATTCCATCGAATTTCTTATACATCTCAGCAAGGACCAGTACAGGAGTAATTCCCCGATAAGATTTGATGAATTCCATCAGAAATTGTTGAAACTCACTGCATTTTTTCAACATGCTATAGCAATACGACATATCGTTGAGATATTCGGAAGCAAAAACGTCATCAAATTCCAAAGCCTTATGATAAGCCTCAATCGCTTTTTTCCACTTTTTATTTTTCTGAAATTCACAGGCTTGCATGAGTTTGGCACGCACGCACTTGGAGTCAATTGATAACGCCGAATCCAGATATGCATTTGCTTCATTGACATTACCATTTGCATAGCTAATTTCAGCCAATTCACAATTAAAATGAGCAATATCACCGGCCATTTTACGACCCGAAACATTCTCATAGCGTGTAGCTGCTTTTATTGCTTCAGTCCAGTCCTGTTCTTGTTGATAAACATCACATAAAGCATACAAAGCTTCAGGTGTGTAGGCTTCAATCTCAACCAACTCGGTAAATAAAACTTCTGCACGATCCAAAAGACCGGCACTCATATAATCTTTCCCCATCGCCAAAAGAGCTTTGGTGCGGTAATCTTCTGTTAAATTCGGTTGAGAAATCAAAGATTGATGCAATTTTATGGCTTTATCAACTTCGCCTTTTCTTCGATATAAATTGCCTAATGCGAGTTGAGGTTCAAATGTTTCGGAAGATGATTTTGCAAGTTCAATAAAAACATCAATGGCTTTTTCTGAATCATCATTGAGTAAGTAGTTCAAACCTTTAAAATAACTGTGATTCAGCTTTTCCAGTTGTTTATGGCTTTTTCGTTCAATTTTGAGACGATTGAGATTGATTCCAATCATCACTCCGACTAATGCAGCCAGAATAAAACTAATAGTTTCAATCATTTGCGTCTATTTGTTCCAGTCTCTTCTGTTCAAGATTTAACTTTTCTTGTTGATAATTTTTGCGAGATAGCTTTCTGATTTCTGACTTTAATGGCATATAAAATTGAAATAATGACATCAATAATCCAGTCAATAATCCTCCTATTAAGGCAATAATTAAAGCAAATCCCAGCGTCAGTTCAAACTGAAAAAAATACAAATTTATTGTCACTTTTTCGGTATTCAAACCGCTCACCGCTACAGCCATTACAATAACAGCTACAGCCACTACAAAAAGAATCAATCGTTTTAATAACAACATAAAATAATTACATCAATCAAACATTCGAATACTATAGCAAAATTGGTGTTTTTTTTATACAAATAAATGTTTTTGCAGGAATTCAGGAAAGGGTAAGCAAAGAATTGAATATTTAAACATTTCTTTATATTAGAGACCTTTGCTCGAAACACAAGAAATTTGAAAAAATGTTAAACTACCGTAGTTCACAAAATTTATTAAAATCATGTCTTGGAAACAACTTAGCCAATCAAGCTTAGCCGACTCATTAGCTAGTCACCATAAATCCCTTGAAGAACTCGATGATATTCATGAATTACTGGACTGGAGTCGAATTGAAGCTCATCTGAGAGATATGTTTTCATCCAAACGAGGAGAGCCGGCATGGCCTCCGCTATTAATGTTTAAAATCATGTTACTGCAACAATGGTATGGACTGAGTGATGAAGGCATGGAAAAACAATTGGCACGAGATTTATTATTTCGTCGTTTTACCGGACTTGGTTTAAGTGATGGAACACCGGATCATACTGTTATCTGGCGTTTCCATAAACTGATTGGAAAATTAAAACTGGCAGAGGTTTTATTTGAAGAAATCAACCAACAACTTTGTGAACAAAACATTATGATTAGAGCCGGAGGAGTCAGTATTATTGACGCCACAATAATCGAAGCCAAAAACTCTCGTCCTAAAAATGGAAAAAGCGGTGAGAATACACAGGATAAAGATGCTGCTTATACCAGTAAAAAAGGTTCAGATGGCAAGCTCAAAACCACTTATGGTTTTAAACTTCATGGTAACAGTGATGAAGATGCCTTTTTACAAAAATACACCTGTACTGCTGCCAATGAGCATGATTCTAAACAATTTAAGAAACTGCTTACAGGAGAGGAATCTCAAGCTTATGCTGATAGTGCCTATAAAAGCAAGGAACATGATGAGTATCTTCAAAGGAACAAAATAAAAATGAAATACACGAGCGAGCTCACCGCAACAAGCCTCTGACTGAGAAACAAAGGCTGGCAAATACTTGGAGGTCTCAAGTTAGGAACCGTGTTGAAAGTGTGTTCGGCATTCTGAAGCTACATTATGGCATTGCCAAAGCCAGACATGGAGGATTAATGCAATTACATACATCAATAGGCTTTGCTGCCATGGCATATAACCTTAAAAGAGCGGTAAAAATACAAAATAGTTGTGCCTGAAATATGGCAAAACACCCTGATTAGCCCTCAAAAAGCTAGTCGGGATTAAGAAAATCGGAACAAATAGTGGTTTTTATCGAAAATCGAAAAAATCAGAAGTTTTAATAAATCAAGCAAAGGTCTCTATTATTTTAAAATAGAACAAAATGAAATATTGATGAATATCAAATTACAAAGTCATTACGCTGACTTGGGAAAAAACTTTTCCGCGTCAGCTAAACCCGAAAGAATTGAAAACCCGCAAATATTGATGTGGAATCAATCACTGGCAACAGAATTGGGGCTGGACTTAACACCAACAGAACAAGCACAGTATTTTTCCGGGAAGAAGCTGTTTGCAGGCTCAAAACCTGTGGCAATGGCTTATTCCGGGCATCAGTTTGGTCATTTTAATCCACATTTAGGCGATGGTCGTGCTCATTTGCTTGGTGAGATTCGCAATAGTGATGGTCAAATTCAGGAATTGCATCTCAAAGGTTCCGGAGCGACACCATTTTCCCGCAATGGTGATGGTAAATGCGCTATCAAACCCGCAGTGAGAGAATTCATTATGTCCGAAGCCATGTTTGCTTTAGGAATTCCTACAACACGAACATTAGCTGTTGTTGCTACCGGAGAACCACTTTTTAGGCAAGAAGTAACAACCGGTGCTATTGTGACACGAGTGGCAACATCGCATCTTCGGGTTGGAACTTTTGAGTATTTTGCAGCCAGAGGCATGCATGAAGAATTGGAACTGCTTGTTAATCTCTCTATTTCCCGTCATTATCCCGAAATTGATATCAACAGTCCCAACAAATATCTTGAACTTTATTCACATGTTATTGATAAAACAGTCCAATTAATCGTTCAATGGATGCATGTCGGTTTTATCCATGGTGTGATGAATACTGACAACACCCTGCTCTCAGGAGAAACCATTGATTACGGACCTTGTGCCATGCTTGGTGTTTATCATCCGTCAGCCGTTTACAGCTCAATTGATAAGAATGGTCGTTATGCTTTTGGCAATCAACCAAATATCGCACACTGGAATATGGCTCGTTTGGCAGAATGTCTCATTCCGCTAATTAATAAAGACGAAAAAAAAGCGATTGATACCATCATGCCTGTTTTGAAGTCCTATGCAGATAAATACGAAACAGCCTTCAATCTAATGATGGCAAATAAACTCGGATTTATTAAATCATCAAATGTAACGGTCAAACTCTCAAACGATTTATTGTCGTTAATGCAGCAAAATAAACTGGACTATACACAAACATTTCACTCTCTCAACTCACTCAACGAGCAAATGATTCCTGATGTTCTCAAGCATTGGCTTGATGATTGGAAAAGTGAACTGAAAGAAACCAGCCAATCTCATGAGGAAACCACGAAAATCTTGCAAAGAAATAATCCTTTGGTTATCCCACGAAATCATCATGTTGAAGCGGTGTTAAAAGATGTCGATGAGAATCAAAGCACCGAAAAAGCGAATGAATTTTTATCAGTTCTCAGATCACCGTATGAAATAACCACAAAAACCCATAAATATCAGGATGCTGCTCCTGAATACGATTTTTCCTATCAAACCTTTTGCGGGACTTGAGGAGTATCATTTTAAAATAGAAATATAACTCTTTTTTCTTTCACCCTCTTCAATCCTTCAACAATAAACATTATACGAATCGTTTTTTACAAAACCATATAAATGCAGGTTGTTAACTTTTGCCAGTTCAATACTTAATGACGATGGTGCTCCGATAGCGACGAGGTGTGAAACTCCTGACATTAAGGATTTGTGAATCATTTCGTAGCTCACACGACCGCTAAGTAGAATGATATTCTTGCTCAGTGGCAACAAGCCTTTTACAAGTGATTCGCCAATGAGTTTGTCCAAAGCATTATGTCTGCCGATATCTTCTTTTACACTCAATAAATTAGCTTTTTCATCATACAACGCACAAGCATGAACTCCTCCGGTTTGTTGAAATGCCCCTTGCTGTTGTTTCATTTGTTGAGAGAGTGTGAAAATTTGGTTTGATGACAATAAAGGTTGTTTAATGATTTTAGGATAATTTTTAGTGATGATTGCATCAATTTCTGTCTTGCCACAAATTCCACAACTGCTATGCGATACACTTTGCCTTTTTGAAAGATTCTTATCAATTTCTACATCTTTCGAACACCTCACTTCTGCTACCACACCAAAATCGACGTCAAAAACTTCAATGTTTTCTATTTGATTGATATTGTCGATAATTCCTTCGGAATACAAATAACCGTAAATCAAATCTTCAATATCGGCCGGACTGCACATGGTTATGACTAGGGTTGTAAATTGATCAGCGTAACCCAAGCGGATTTCCAAAGGCAATTCAACTGCAACTAAATCATCAACAGTTTCAATTTCATTGTTTTTGAATCTGGATATTTTTGAGTGTTGGATTTTATTGTGAGGCAACGGACGTTCCTGTATAATTGTAATTTGATAATAAAATCAGCATCTTCAAATGTCAAAAAATTTATCCGAATTATCTGCCAGAAAAGGTCTTGAGAAGAATCTATTTGAGGAAATATCGAAATCTGATTCTGATATAAATCATATTGCCGAAGACTTTTTGATAGGCAAATCTTCAGTTAAGGGAGCTGTTAGTTTCTATGATTTTCTGCGAGATGAAAACAAGGATAAAAAAGTCTATATCTGCAATGGTTCTGCATGTCTATGTGCAGGAACACAAGAAAAGTTAAAAAATCAATTGCTGGAAACTTTTGAAGACAACGAAATCGGACATATGACTTGTTTGGGCCGTTGTCATGAAAACAATGCTTTTCATTATCAGGGAACAAATTATTCCGGATTAAATCAAAAGCAAATTAAAGATTTGCTTTCCGGTAATAAAAAACCGAAAGCTGATGATTACAATGTAGGAAATTTAGGAGAGGTTGTTCTAACCTCTTCGCCCATCAGTATAGAGGGTTTTGTCAATGCTTTTAACAAAGCCCAAAAATTAGGCAAAGAACAACTTCTGCATCAAATTTCAGTCTCACAACTTCGAGGACGTGGTGGTGCCGGTTTTCCGATTGCAATTAAACTGAAATCGGCAAAAGATGTTGAGTCTGACAAAAAATTCATTATTTGCAATGCTGACGAAGGTGATCCCGGTGCGTATTCCGACCGTTATCTTTTGGAGAAACAACCCTATTCTGTTCTTTTCGGTATCATGTTGTCGGCTTATATTGTTGGTGCAGAATATGGAATATTGTACATTCGGGCTGAATATCCCGAAGCGATAAAAATCGTTCAAAAGGCAATTGATGAAATTCATGCACTCAATCTATTAGAGAACTTCAGATTTAAAGTCATTAGTGCTCAAGGTGCTTATATTTGCGGGGAAGAAACCGCTCTTATCAACTCGATTGAAGGTCAAAGACCGGATGTCCGTACTCGTCCGCCCTTTCCTGCTCAACAAGGCTTGTTTAACAAACCGACTGCTGTTAACAATGTCGAAACACTTGCCAGTTTGTATTCAATCATCACCAAAGGTGGTGAGTTCTACAGAAATTTGGGAACTGATAAATCTAAAGGAACCAAACTGGTTTCACTGGATTCTTTCTTCAACTCACCGGGTATTTACGAAGTTGAAATGGGAACTCCGCTTAAAGAAGTCATCGAAAAATGCGGTGGTGGTTTTAAGCAACCTGTCAAAGCCTTACATATCGGCGGACCACTTGGCGGAATTGTTCCGATTGAAAAGGTGAAAGATTTAACTTTGGATTTTGAGTCTTTTGCTTCACAAGGATTTTTGCTCGGTCATGCTTCTGTTGTTTCTATTCCTGAGTCTTTTCCTATAATTGAATACTTGCATCACCTGTTTGAATTCGCTGCTTATGAAAGTTGCGGCAAATGCTTTCCCTGCCGTTTAGGCACAAAACGTGGTGAAGAATTATTTACAAAAGCAATTCAAAACAAAGAAAAAATCTCGAAAGAATTACTGGATGATTTATTAGACACCTTACAGCAGGGCTCGCTGTGTGCGCATGGAGGTGGAATTCCATTACCAATCAGAAATGCTCTACAATACTTTGAAAGTGAATTGTCAGAATATCTAGAATAGTTTACGAGCGTGTTAGTTTTGGTAGCAATGATTCGATTTGTTGCATCACATCCAGTCGGTCTATCAAGTCACAAACATAGTCGAGTTTATCCGATTCCAGCACTAATAATTTGCTGAGTTTATAATCACCAATCCAGTTTTCATAAAGATTGTGTAATCGCTTGAGATAACTCAAAGGAATATCTTGTTCCATCTTACGACCACGAATTTTTATCCTTTTGCGAATGGTTGGAATCGAACATTTGAGATAAATCATCAAATCAGGCGGTTTAATTGATGCCATGATGCTTTCATAAAAATCCCTGTAAGTTTTCCAATCCCTTTGACTGATTTTCCGCATTTGAAAAAGTGCCGTTGCAAAAATTTCAACATCTTCAAAAATAGTTCGATCTTGAACCACCACACCTGAAGTCGAATCAACATGTTGATGAATTCGAAATTTATTACTGAGAAAATATAGCTGTGAATGAAAAGCCCAACGCTTCATGTCTTTATAAAAATCCTCAAGATAAGGGTTTTCATCATTGGGTTCATAAAACGGCGTGATATCGTAAGTGGACTTCAAAAATTCAACTAAGGATGTTTTGCCTGCACCGATATTTCCGGCAATAGCAATGGTTTTTTTATTGTAGTTTGTCATTTTTCAAGTCCATTCGACCGGGTTGATTTGGTAATATTTCCTCAATTCTTCATACAACTCAGGATGTTTCTTTAGCATTTGTCGGGGTTGCTCGACAAAGTGTTCAGTTATAACTGCAAAGAACTCAGCCGGATTGGTCGCTCCATATTCATCCAGTAATGTTTGTTCTCGCTTTTGAATTTTAAATTTCAGAGTCTTGAATTCTTTACCTAAGACTGAACTCCATTGCTTGATGTTGTTATGTTGTAATATTGGCAAGCCGTCACTTGGACCATTTACCTGATCCAATTGATGGGCAAATTCATGCATAACCACATTTTCTCCATCGGTGTTATTTTTTCCTCCCTGCGAGGAATGTTGCCAGGAAAGCACAATCGGACCTCGGTGCCAGGATTCACCAAATCTTCCACGATGAAGCTCGCCATCATGATTTTTGTGGGTAAAAACGGTCGGATAAACCAGAATATTTGTTAAATGCGGATAATAATTAGTTTTTCGATTCAGCAATAATAAACAAGCCTGTGCAGCAATAGTGATACGAATCGTGTCATTGATTTCGATTCCCTGATAGCCAACAAAGTTCTTTTCATCCAAAAAAATATTGATATGACCGTGTAACTGTTTTTTTAAGTCATCCGGAAGGTGTTGATATAATTTGAAATGATTGGTTAAAATCTGCTTCCATTCTTGTGGAAAATCATTTCTATAAAGTTTTCTTCGCTTGCTTTCCTTAAGCCATTTTCTGAAAAAATAAACAGCTAAGGGAATCCCAATAACTATCAGCCAATAATAAATTGCAGTCGAGTCCATTTGTTTTCAGAGTTTAACTATGGGCCGCCGTCAAAACCATTTTCAAAAATAATTTCACTACCCAAACTTTGAATGCACGAAGGGAAATTACTGGCGATTCGACCACTAATCAAACCAATAACTGTTGGGTGAAAAATCTCATTACTGGTTCCACAACCGGCACCATTTGGGGCACCAAAATGGCAATAGCTCATTATAGTTCCACGGTTATTTCCTGAAAAAGTCGGACAACTAACTGCACCTGCATAACAACCTCCTTCGCCGTTGTAACACTGATCAACTTCAGGCGTGTAACAATGTGTATGTGGTGATCCAAAATTATGTCCTAATTCATGAGCGACAAACTGAGAAACAAAGCCGACTGAAGCACTGGTTCCTATACGATTCATGCTATAACTCCCAAAGGTCTCTGTGCCACCATTCTGCAACGCTCCTTTATTACAATATTGATTCAACCATGCAACTCCTGAGAAAGATAAACTACCAATATTCTGGCTACTCAGCATCAATGCGAACTCTCTGTCAATATTAGGATAATTAACACGCCAATATTCACCAAAATCATTCAAATAGTTAAAAATACTGGATTCAGTTGGATATGGGTCTGTCGTCGTTCTCAAAAAAGTTGTACCAATCAATAATCGGGTCGCAAAATCTCTTTCATAAAAGACATTCATGTTCACAAATAGCTGAATAATAAAGTTCATAGCTGTGGTTGTATTATTGCCTTTTCCTGCCATCCATTCATTATCAGTATCCACAGCAACGACCGCCTCATAATTAACTGTCCCTTTGGTAAAGCTAATTGCCTTTGATTTTAATGCTGTATTTAAATCTTCAAGAGGATTTCCGGGTTGTTGTTCCATTTTCATATCACATTGTTTCACAACATTGGTATCTTGATTTGGTTCTAAAGGCAATTTGAATGTCATTCCTGTGTGAATGTTACCTTCTATTTCAACACTCACGCCACCATTGTTGTAAAATCCGCCAAGTTCTCCGGTTGATTGATTCACCAACAAACCAACTCCATCTTCAACTGATGAAAATGCCATAACTTCAGGTTTTTCTAATTCTTTTTGACCTTTACTATTTAACAGATAAATTTTACTATTCGGAGCAAAAACATTATATCTATTTAATTTCAAAGGCTTAGAAACTTTTTCTTGAGTTTCAGAATTATTAATAACTTCAAATGGAAAGTTTGAGACTTCCAAAGATTGATTTGATTTCAGGTTCAATAAAGCATTCACTTCACTTTTGCCAATTCTCCAAACAGAAGAACTTAGCTTCACCGTTGATGGTTGTGAAGCCGTTGTGTTTGCATAAAAAGTACTCTGCACATTTTTATCGTTTTTTTCTGGAAGTTGGGCAAAGGCATCTGTACTAGAAAAGATGATGGAAAAAATTAAAATTCTGAAGACAACATTCATAATTATTCCTCCGGTGATAGAATAAACTGGAACTCTCCCATTCTAGCACAACGAAAAGATTTAAGTAAGTTTCAAAAATCGGTGTTAATTCACATATTTACCAAAAACTTTATTTTTAACAGTTAAGTAATAAACCACAGGAACAATCAATAGCGTTAAAATCATTACTGAAAACATTCCGCCGACCATTGGTGCGGCAATCCGGCTCATGATTTCTGCTCCTGTACCTGATGCGGATAATGCCGGCATCAGACCAATAATAATTGATAATGATGTCATCAAAACAGCTCTGACTCTCATGGATGCTCCTGAAATAATAGCATCTTTGAGATTGTTTCCTTCAATAATCTCATCAGTAGTTTTTGATACTGCGGACTTTTCAACCGCTTGTTTTAAGTAAGATAGCATAATAACACCGATTTCCACCGAAACACCGGCAAGTGCAATAAATCCTACTACAGTTGCGACTGAAAAATTAAACCCCAGATAGCTCATAATCCATATCCCTCCAACCATTGACATTGGAATAGTCGCCAGAACCAATATCACATCGGTTATATTTCTGAAATTGATATACAGCAATAAAATGATGATGGCAAAAGTTAACGGTACAATGTAACCCAGTTTTTCTTTGGCTCTTTGCATGTATTCGTACTGTCCTGACCAAGAAATTGAATAACCAACCGGTAAGTTCAGTTCTTTATTAACAATTTCTCTGGCATTTTCAACGTATTTTTGTAAATCAGCAACTTCAGTACTGATAAGTATCCAGCCATTCACCCGGGCATTTTCAGATTTAATCATTCCCGGACCATCTTCGATGTAAATATCAGCAACTTCACCGAGTGTGATAACTTGCCCCATTTGGTTGACAAAGGTTAAGTTTCTTAGTTTCTCAGGAGAGTCACGGTAATCCTGTGGATAACGCATATTAATTGGATAACGTTCTAAACCTTCGATAATTTGTGAAACATTCATTCCACCAACTGATGATGAAATCATTTGTTGAATATCTTTTACGGACATTCCGTAACGAGCTATTTTTTCACGATTGATGTCAACTTTCAGATAGCGGCCACCCGCCGTTCTTTCCGAATAGACTGAATCTGTTCCCTCAATATTGTTCAGAATTTCTTCCAGTTGCTTACCAATTTTTTCAATTACAAATATATCATTTCCCGAAATTTTGACACCCACTGGTGTTTTAAGCCCTGTTGAAAGCATATCGATCCGTGTTTTAATCGGTTCAACCCATGCATTAGTCACCCCGGGGATTTTAACAATACTATCCAACTCTTTTTTCAAGTCGTCTTTAGTCATACCTTCCCGCCATTGTGATTTTGGTTTGAGTTGAATAAATGTTTCAATCATGGTTAAAGGTGCCGGATCAGTTGCAGTATTAGCTCTTCCAACTTTACCAAACACATTTTCCACTTCAGGAATAGTCTTTATCAATTTATCCGTTTGCTGAAGCAACTCTCTGGCTTTACCAATTGAAATTCCCGGATAAGTTGAAGGCATATACATCAAGTCGCCTTCATCAAGTGTCGGAATAAACTCTGAACCAATATTCTTCACCTGCGAAAATCCGACGAAACATAATATCAAAACAGCTAAAATAGTTGTTTTGGGGAATTTCAATAAAGCATTTAATGTTGGGACATATAGAAAATTAAAAAAACGATTGAGCGGATTTTTATGCTCTGAAATAATTTTCCCACGAACACAATATCCCATCAACACAGGAACCAAAGTGATTGCCAGTATTGCCGAAGCTGCCATTGCATAGGTTTTGGTGAATGCAAGTGGAGCAAACATTTTGCCTTCCTGAGCTTCTAAAGTAAAAACCGGAACAAAACTGACAGTGATAATAAGTAAACTGAAAAATAATGCCGGACCAACTTCAGAAGCCGATCGAATCACAATCTGCCAGCGATTTTGTTTGGTTACATTTTCTTTTTCCATGTGCTTGTGCATGTTTTCAACCAAAACCACAGCACCATCAACCATCGCTCCGATAGCAATAGCAATCCCTCCCAAAGACATGATATTGGCATTGATTCCTTGAAAATACATCACAATAAAAGAAACCAGAATACCAATTGGTAAAGAAATAACTGCAACTAATGACGATCTGAAATGAAATAAAAAAATGATACAAATCAAGGTTACTATGATAAATTCTTCAACCAATTTCTCTTTTAAATTATTGACAGAATGACTAATCAATTGGCTGCGGTCATAAACAGTAATTACCTCAACACCATCAGGTAAACCTTTTTTCAGTGTTTCTAATTTTTCTTTAACGAGATTGATGGTTTTTTGTGCATTTTCCCCATAGCGCATAACTATAATTCCACCAACGGCTTCTCCCTCGCCATTGAGTTCTGAGACTCCTCTTCGCATCTGCGGACCAATAGTCACTTCTGCAACATTTTCAAGAAATACAGGTTCTCCGTTTTCTGAGGTTGATATATTGATTTTTTTGATATCTTCCAAATTTCGCAGATATCCGCCAACACTAATCATGTATTCAGCTTCAGACATTTCGATTACAGATGCTCCAATTTCGCTGTTATTTTGTTCAATTGACATTGAAATATGCTGAAGCGGTATATTGTAAGCAATCAATTTATCAGGATCGATTTTGATTTGATATTGTTTGACCATTCCTCCGACTGTAGCAACTTCAGAAACACCTTTGACGTTTTGCAGTTCAAATTTTAAAAACCAATTTTGCAAACTGGTTAAATCGGCAATATCATGTTTACCGCTTTTGTCGATTAACGAATAAATATAAACCCAACCCACACCAGTCGCATCAGGTCCAAGTTCGGGTTTAGCATTTTCTGGAAGTTGTGAAGATATTTGACTTAAATACTCTAAAACCCGGCTTCTCGCCCAGTAAATATCGGTATAATCATCAAAGATCACATAAACATAGGAAGTTCCAAAAAATGAATATCCACGAACAGTGCTGGCTCCGGGAACAGACAACATTGCCGTTGTGATTGGGTAAGTGACCTGGTCTTCGACCACTCTCGGAGATTGCCCGCTAAAATCTGTTTTGATGATAACCTGAACGTCTGACAAATCCGGAATGGCATCGACCGGAGTATTTTTGACAACAACCACTCCTGAAAATAGCAAGACGAGAGCTAGCATAATTACCAGAAAACGATTTTCAACTGACCATTGAATTATTTTTTCAATCATAATCAACTCCTGCCGTTTTTATAGTTTCGTCATTTGAGTGATAATGAATTCACCCTTGTAGATTCGAAATGTGAATAAAACTTCATCACCTTTTCGAAATCTTTCATACGAAACACGATCATCCACGTTGAAGTCTAAAGTTGCTGCCGGACGTTTCCATTCTGGTATGGCCTCACGAGTGATATTGATCATATTTGTATCTGAGTTTATAGAGTTGATTACACCTTTGACTGTTGCTTCAGGTAAATCTTTTTCATCCAGCATTTTGTGGTACATTCTCATAAAATCTGATGTTTTTGAAGATTCAGAATCCAACAAAAACTGAGCGGATGTGACGACTCTTTCACCATCTTTTAAACCCGATAATATTTGTGTAAACTCACTATCAGATTCCCCAATAACAACATTGGCTGATTTATATTTCCCATTTCCAAAAGCCAGCACAACTCTGTTGGACTGCCCGGTTCTGATAATTGACTGATTGCTAATTGTTAGCATTTCCTTATCATCTAAATAGTCAAAATACACTTTGGCATACATATTTGGTTTAAGTAATTGAGATTCATTATTCAATAACAATCTCACTCTCACCAGTCTTGTTTTCTCATCAATTTGTGGATAAATATAATCAACTGTTGAAGTGTACCTTTCTTCCATAGATTCAAATTTGATTTCTGCAGCCATACCTACTGATAGCTTATGCAAATTTGTTTGTAATACTGAAGCCTCAATCCAAACTCGGTCAAGATTTGCGATGGAAAGAATCGTCATCTCAGGTTTAACGAAGTATCCTTCTCTGATTTCCAAGTTCTCTATAATTCCATCATGTTGCGATTGGAACAAAACAGTTCTTTGAACTTTATTCTGTTTGATAATTTGATTGATAACTTGTAGCGGAATCTGCATGGATTCCAGCTTTTTGATTGTAGAGTTAATAAAGTTTTTATTGTTTTGTTTGACTGCCAATAACAATTCTTCCTGAGCATTGACAAACTCCGGAGCATAGATTTCATAAAGGGGCTGACCTTTTGCAATGTTTTCACCAGTCGATTTGACATATAATTTTTCAACCCAACCAGATATCTTTGAGTGAACATGCGTCAGTTCATTCTCATTAAATCTCACATAGGCGACAGCTGAAAATGATTGATTGAGTCTCCTTTTGGTGACTTTTTCTGTTTTGACTCCGAGATTATTTTCCACATCCGGTGAAATTTTTACAGTTCCAGGATTTTCTTCTTCTGTTTGTTCGTTATCACCATAAAATGGCACCAAATCCATTCCCATTGGCGACTTTCCGGGTTTATCTCGGCGATAATTCGGGTCCATCGGAGCGACCCAGTATAATGGTTTCTTTTCATCCTTTGGCTCCTGACTGTCCCCAGTTAAAATTGTTTTGGAGTTTGATAAAAAATACATTGCAGTCGCTGTAACGATTGCACCAATAATAAAACCTGCTAAAACTTTCTTCACTTCTTTCTCCCGAAATAATGAATCCGCAAAATATGATGACGGAATAACTTAAATTAAAAACACTAGAAATGCGTCTGCACACAAATTCAAGACGCAACTTGGTTGTATTAAGCAGAAATGGGTGGTTTATAAATTGAAGTTGGAAGTGATTTTTGGATGAAATAAGACTGAGAAATCAACTCAATATTTGAAGCATCTAACCTAAAGGAAATTTCACCGAGATTGACAAAAACTTTTGATAAACAAATTCCTTTTTCGCATTGGCAATTGGTTTTACAACAATCAACCTTTTCAGTTGGCTCCATTTCAACCATCATTTTCATGCCATGATGATTGGCATGTGCTGAGCTTTTTGTGTGCGAATTTTGGTTTGAGGAATGCTGTTTACAGTCCGAACCACACGCATATAACAACCCTGCTAACGACTGTGATACAAATGCCATCAGAACCAAGAATGTGATAATGTTGTGAATTCGAACTTTCAAAATAATTTCCTAAGTGTGCTCCTATGATAGCATTTCTTCAACAAAGTTCAATCATCTTTGGTTTAGGTTCTAATTTCTTTTCAACAAAGGATTGATTGATTTTGCTTTTTCAAAGGCTTCATCTGCGTCTTTTTGAGTAAAAGGTATATCTACTTTTTTTCTTAATGCAAAGTCGATAATTTTTGTTTTTTGAAGATACCCATAGGAATAGTCAGTGTTTATTTCAACAGCTTTATCAGCCATTTTAAGACCTTTCAGCAAAAGTTTTTTTGCATCAATTTTATTACCAGAAGCTTGTGCTGCTAAAAGACATATTTCTGCATAATCACTATAAATATCAATCGCAGATGGATCCAGTTCAACACCACGTTCAAACATTTCAATGGATAATGTAAAATCTGGTGATTCATTAAGTACCTTTTCTTTTATAACCTCTTTGTATCCACGGATATAACCCTCTAATGCAACAAAGTCGCCAATATCTTTCATCAATTCATTGGCTTTATTAACACTATTCAGTGAGAGATTGATGTATTTGAGACTATCTTCAGCTTCGATGTTTTGTGCCATTAACAAATAACTCTCAGCTAAAACAGCTCGACTGATAGGTTCGTTTTCGTTAATTTTTTGAATTTCAAATAATATCTCCACAACAGTTTCAAATAAACTTTGAAAATCGAGATTTCTCAAAATCTGATTGCGTATTTGATTATTATAAAGATTACTATTATTCACCATCAAATATAACTTTGAGTAATCGTTAGTATCATCGAGTGATAAGGCTTTATCATAATATTCAACTGCAGAATTAAAACTATCAGTGGTATCAACTCCTATATTCAGTTGATGTCTCATTCTGATATCCAGAGAAGTTACCAACGTGTTGTAAACGAAAACATTGTTATAATCACTCAGTTTAAGAGTTTGTTCACTGGCTTTAATACTGTTTTCAATTTCGGATTCAGGATCGCCACCCCAATTTATTTTTGCTTTTGCAGAAAAATTATATATCTCTGCACGATTGTTGTAGTTAATGAATGACGGTTCTAGATCTATCGCTTTTTGATTAAACATCAATGCTTTTAGCAATAAGTCACCATTTCGTATGCCTTTATTCATCTGATCGACGAAATAATAATAGTTTAACTTTGCTAATCTTGTGTATATCGTTGATTTTAAATCCGAAACCACCAAGGCTTCATTACATGATTTACTAGCTTCATTATAATTATCGGAAACATCACCACCGGTTCTTTGTACTTTATCAAGCAACAAAATGACCTGCATGGAACAATATCCTGTGTAAGCCGGTGCATAACTTCTGCCTCTGATTTGAGCATCTTTGAATGCAGAAAGTGACTGAATTCGATAATCATTAGCTATATCATATCGTCCCTCGTATATATGTGTCTGGCCGATTGTGTAAAGAAATGAGGCTTTTAACATATAGGCTTCAAAAAGCCAGTCTTTTTCAGTAATGATTTTATCCAAAATTTGGATAGCTTCTTCGGTTTTGTTTTCTGACCATAAAATGAGGGCTTTAGTGATGTTTGGTGTCTCTTGGTGTGTTTGAGAAGCAAGCTGATAGTAAGTAACAGCAGGCTGTAGATATTGCTTCTCCAACTCCTGAATTTTTTTATTATCACGTCTGATTACATAGCCATTCTTGCTAAGAAAATCATTCAATTCATCGTAATAGACAAGACTGTTTGTATGAGCCAGACTATAAGCCAAATCTTCGCTATTTAAGCCGGCATCCCAAGCTTTTTGCAAATATGCCAATCCATCAGCATGATTATCAGTGGCAATAAGTAGCATTCCAAGATACATATCTTTTTCAGCATTATTTAAAGCATTTGAATCAATTATTTTCTCTTGGAGATGTAACTTTTGGATTTTTATTTTTTCCTTATTTTTACTGGAGTCATGTAAAGGTAAGGCATAAATATTTCTTAATCCGACTTTCAATTCATCAGTTTCATTTTGAATTTCAGCAATGAAATCATTTTTTTTCGTAATCTTTTGATTTTCAACCTGCTTCCAAATCAAAAAAGCAACTAAGGCAATAATTACAAATGTTGCAGTTGAAACGATAATTTTTGTCTTTTTAGAAGATTGCTTGTGTTTGATTTTTTTGAGTTTTCGACTCACTTCTTCAGCATCAGGACGCTCTTCGGGTTTAATTGATGTCATTTCAGCAATCAAACTCTGATAAGATTTGGGGATATTGATTGTATTTATTTTTCTGGCATCAATGATTTGTCTTTTAAGATTCTCTGTATCATCGAGAACATAGGTATTCAAACCGGTAAGAAGCTCTTGCATTATAATACCGAATGAATAAATATCACTGGCAGTTGTTACCTTTTTACCGGATGCCTGCTCCGGACTCATATAAATTAATGTACCCATCATTGAACCAGCCTGAGTCTGAAGAACATTTTCAGAATCAGTACTCGTTTTGTTGATCATTTCAGGTGTTGTTATTATTTCCGACTTTGCAATACCAAAATCTAAAACTTTAACTAAACCATCTCTGGTTAACATGATGTTATCCGGTTTTAAATCTCTGTGAATAATTCCTTGCGAGTGTGCTGCCTGCAAAGCAGACGCAATCTGTATAAATATATCCAGTTGGTTTTCGGATTTATCAACAATTTGATTCAGCGTTTCCCCCTCAATCAACTCTAAAACAAGAATATCACTCTGTTCTTCATCAATGATATCAAATATTTGGCAGATAGAAGGATGATTGATTTTTGATAAAATTTGAGCCTCTTGTTGAAAGCGCAGTTGAGTTGACTTGCTCTTTAAAAACTCGTTTCTCATGGTTTTTAAAGCCACATTGCGATTAAGCTTCTCGTCATAGGCAAGATAGACACATCCCATGCCTCCTTTTGCTAACATTTTAATGATAGTAAATTGCCTTATTTTGTCACCAACTGAGAACTCCATATTTTCAGGGGCATGTAAAACTTCACTCCCTGCTGAGGTATTTAAAACAAAATCGGTGATGCGCGTTTCATCGGCGAGGATGAACTCCAATTTGTTTTTGATGTCTTTATCGGTAATGTTATCAAGAAATTGCGTGCGATGAGCCGTATCAAGCATAAGTGCTTGTTTGACTAAATTTTGCAGTTCATCGTTTTTCATTTCTTCGAATAGAGATAATCATGATTATAAGGTGTTTAATTTTACAGAGTAAAAGAATGAGTTACAATGAATTCATGAGATTGGCAAAAATGACAAGGATAGATTTGAAAAGTCGATTGAAAAAATTTAGTAACAGACTTGACAAAACTACAAGTAAACACCAAATTAAGCGTATATTGTAATTTAGTTAAACCGATGTCAAAAAAAGATTTATCCTGGGACAGCCAATCACTGGTTTTTCCGGAAAATGAAGAACAACTCAAAGAGCCTTCCATGTATAAGGTTCTGATAATAAATGATGATTACACACCGATGGATTTTGTTGTCGATGTGCTCATCAGGTTTTTTCGCATGGGTGAAGAACAAGCCACGCAAGTGATGATGAATGTTCATACGCGTGGCAAAGGTGTTTGCGGTGTATTTACTCATGAAATTGCCGAAACAAAAATGATTCAGGTTAATCAATACTCCAAACAGCATAAGCATCCGCTTTTATGCGTTATTGAGGAGGTTTAAAATGTTAGATAAGGAGCTCGATAGTTGCATCAGTCATGTTTTCCAAAAAGCGTTAAAAGAACGCCATGAGTTCATTACTACTGAGCATTTGATGCTGGGCTTATTGGAAAATCAGCATGTACAAACCGTTCTGACAAATATTGACTGCGATATGGAGTTGCTGAAAACCGAGCTGCAGCAACATATTGATAATTTTGTAACTGTCCTCCCTGAAAACTCTGAAGAAAAGCCAATTCCAACAGCTGGCTTCCAACGAGTGATGCAAAGAGCCATTTATACCGCACAGAGTTCTGAAGTTTCTGTGGTTACCGGTGATCGAGTATTAATTTCTTTTTTTGATGACAACGAAAGCTATGTAGTCTTTCTGTTGGCAAAACAAGGTATCGACCGCTTTGATGTTGTTAGTTTTGTTTCTCATTCGGATTTAATGTCGATTGATGAACAAGATGGTGATGAAGATTTTGACAGAGATGGCAACTCAGAAAAGGAAAAAGAACAAATTGAACAATATTTGGTCAATTTGAATGAAAAAGCACTTGCCGGCCAGATTGATCCGCTGATTGGTCGTCACAAAGAATTGGAAAGAACCATTCAGATTCTGCTACGCAGAAGCAAAAACAATCCATTATTGGTTGGTGAACCCGGTGTTGGTAAAACTGCAATAGCCGCCGGTTTGGCGAAACGCATTGTCGATAAAGAAATTCCGGAACTGATGCAGGATGCAGTTGTGTTTTCTCTTGATTTAGGCAATTTGCTAGCAGGAACCAAGTATCGTGGTGACTTTGAAAAACGTATGAAAAAAGTCATTCAACATGTCAAAAGCATTCCTCATTCCATATTGTTCATTGATGAAATTCACACGATTATCGGAGCAGGCTCAGTTTCCGGCGGCACGATGGATGCTTCCAATTTGCTCAAACCGGCTTTAAGTGCCGGAGAATTGCGTTGTATTGGTGCGACAACGGCGCAAGAAGCCAGAACTGTTTTCGATAAAGACAGAGCCTTATCGCGCAGATTCCAAAAAGTCGATATTCGCGAGCCCAGCGTTAAAGAAACGATTGAAATACTCACCGGGTTAAAATCACGTTTTGAGGATTTTCACGGCGTAAAATATGAAACTTCCGCTATCGAAGAAGCAGTCAAACTCACTTCCCGGCATTTGTCTGATAAATTTTTACCTGACAAAGCCATCGATGCCATTGATGAAGCCGGTTCATGGCAACGCATCAATAATTTGCAAAACACCACAATTGATAAATCGGATATACGCAGAGTGGTTGCCTCGATGGCAAAAATTCCGCTTAATGACTTAAGCGGTGATGACGTTCAAAGACTTCAGTCATTAGACCGCAATCTGAAAATGGTAATTTTTGGACAAGATGAAGCCATTGAAACACTGACAACAGCCATCAAAATGTCACGAGCAGGCATGTCAAAAATGGACAAACCAATTTCTAACCTTTTGTTTGCTGGACCAACAGGTGTCGGTAAAACTGAAGTTGTAAAACAGTTATCACATGTTTTGAGTTTAAAACTTCTTCGATTTGATATGTCCGAATATATGGAAGCGCACAGTGTTTCCCGTTTGATTGGTTCACCTCCCGGCTATGTTGGGCATGAAGATGGTGGCTTATTAACTGACAAAGTTCATCAAAACCCATACTCCATTGTTTTGCTGGATGAAATTGAAAAAGCTCACCCTGATATTTTTAACGTGTTATTGCAAGTAATGGACAGAGGCACTTTAACGGATTCCAATGGACGGGAAACTGATTTTCGCAATGTATTGTTGATTATGACAACCAATGCCGGTGCTGCTGAACAATCCAGAGAATCTATGGGTTTCACTGAACAAGATCACTCGACAGATAGCACGGCTGCTATCAAACGCCTGTTTTCACCGGAATTTCGTAACCGTTTAGATGCCACTATTCAGTTTAAGAAACTAACCGAAGAACATGTTCTGAAAATTGTTGATAAAATCATTATCGAACTGGAAGCACAAATGTCTGACAAAGACATTCATTTCAAGTTATCCGAACAAGCTAAAAAATGGCTGGTTGCCAAAGGATACGATAAAGCGATGGGCGCCAGACCGATGCACCGTGCGGTTGAAAATTACATCAAGAAACCAGTTATTGATGAAATTCTGTTCGGCAAACTCAGCAAGGGTGGAATGGTCTTGGTTGATGTTATCAATAATCAACTGGGTTTCTCCATTAAAAGTAACACTCAATTGTTACCTAACAAAACCGCAACGGAAAAATCCAAAGAAGAATAAACTTCTCAGCACCGAAAATAACTGATAACAAATAATAAAACAGACAGACGGATTTGTCTGTGGAGGAAAGTGATTATTTCTTACGAAATGTAATACGACCCTTCATTAAATCATAAGGAGTTAACTCAACAGTCACTGTATCACCGGTCAAAATACGAATATAATTTTTACGCATACGACCTGAAATGTGCGCTGTCACGATATGACCATTTTCAAGTTCTACGCGAAACATCGTGTTTGGAAGGGTTTCTGTAACTACGCCTTCAAATTCAATTACATCTTCTTTTGCCATAAAATTCCTCAGAAATAAAAACGGAGCGAATTTTAACAGAAATAAATGAATAATACATTAATGAAGAGAGGTTATGCTCAATTATCAAAAGAATTAGCACTGACTTGAGGTAAAAACCGCTTAAACTCACGCATTGAAATTAATTCGGCTCCCATGCTATCCAGATGTTCACTATAAACCTGACAATCCAGAATTTTTATGTTGTTCTTCAATAAATATTTACAGAGTTCGTATAAAGCAAACTTAGAACCATTGGTTTGTAGACTAAACATGGATTCACCGAAAAATATATTTTCCAAACGCACACCGTAAATTCCACCGGCTAATTGTCCATCAATATCAACTTCCAGACAATGAACAACTCCTTCCTTATGAAGCTGTAAATAGGCTTCTTTCATTTCATTGGTAATCCACGTCCCAAGTCCATCTTTGCGGGTTTTGGAACAATGATCAATCACTATCTTAAAATCTCTGTTGAAGTGAACCTGATAATTTGTTTGTCGAATCGCTCGTTTGAAACTTCTGGAAATATGAAATTTATCCGGGAAAAGAACCATTCGCGGATTGGGAGCCCACCACAATATCGGTTCATTTTGCGAAAACCAAGGAAAAATCCCATGCGAATAGGCTTTGACTAAAGTTTTCGAGTCCAGTTTCCCACCAAATGCCAACAAACCATTGGGTTCAGATAAAGCTTCCTCAACTGCTGGGAAATCACCACGCAAATCCATATTTGGTAAGTAAAACTTCATATCAGCTTGTATTTGATAAAGTTGAGATAAAAATGCTGTTGCTCATTTGCTATGATGTTTTATTCAGTTAAGTGCGAGAAAGTATTTTATTGTATAGAGATTTTTTATGCTATGGTTTGGAAAGAGAAATTATGTTCATTTTCTTTACTTGCATAAAGAAAACGAACCAAAAGAAAGTGCACTGTATGGTTCATAATCATAGGTAACACAAAAGTCCAAGTACATAGGTAACAGATTTATACTATTTATCTTTTTCGTGGGGAAAGCCTATGCCTTGGTTAGAGATAAATCCTATGGACCAAAAACTATATTTCATCTGTGATTATAAACGAGGAATCGACAACTTCAGCAATCTGTGCGAACGATATGGTATCAGCCGCAAGACAGGTTATAAACTTGTCAATAACTACCATGAAAATGGTATTGAAGGATTGGAAGAAAAAAGCAGGGCTCCGCATAATCATCCACATAAAGTTCCTTATAAAATCAGGCAATCCATATTGGAACTTCGTAGCCAGCGAATGATTACATTGGGAGCAAAAAAGATTCAGGCTAGATTGAAAACCATGTATCCAGATATAACTCCTCCTGCCATATCAACAATAAATAATATTCTTAAA
This sequence comes from Gammaproteobacteria bacterium, assembly GCA_041395445.1. Classification (NCBI taxonomy): domain Bacteria; kingdom Pseudomonadati; phylum Pseudomonadota; class Gammaproteobacteria; species Gammaproteobacteria bacterium. The sequence goes on from JAWLAO010000001.1 coordinate 250,039, forward strand.
CAAGAAGGATTAGTCAAAAAAAGCAGAAAGTCAAACAGAGTTCCCAAATATAACAAAGCTTTAAAAAAAGCTCAGCAACCCAATGACTTATGGACAGTTGACTTCAAAGGTCAATTTAAACTTAAGAACGGAAGATGGTGCTATCCGTTAACAATCATGGATGAATACAGTCGTTTCCTGATAGATTGTCGCTGCCAAAGCAGCGTAAAAGGGGCGTTGACCATAAAAAGCTTCCAAAAGGTCTTCAAAGAATATGGTTTACCAAAACGAATACGCTCAGACAACGGAGTTCCATTCGCTACAAAATCAATTTCGGGGTTTTCATCATTGTCTGTCTGGTGGATACGACTTGGCATTATTCCTGAAAGAATCATGCCCGGTAAGCCACAACAAAATGGTAAACACGAACGCATGCACAGGACATTAAAAAAGTTTGCCACAAGACCTCCCTGCCAATCATTTAAATCACAGCAACAACGCTTTGACTTGTTTCGTGAAGAGTTCAATTACCAAAGACCTCATGAATCATTGGGTCAAAAACTTCCCTCAGAAGTTTATCAAAAATCACCATTAATTTATCCTGATAAGCTACCCAAAATTGAGTACCCGAGTTATTTTGATGTTAGAAGGGTCAGAAATACTGGAGTTATTTATTGGGGCAATGGACAAGTTTACATCACTCACAACCTAAAAGATCAGTATGTTGGCATGGACGAAGTTGATGACGGAGTGTTCGATATTTACTATAGTATTCATAGAATTGGACAATTTGATATACGAAATAATAAACCAAATTGTGTTAATTATTGGACTGTAAAAGTGTAACCTATGTTAGTGGACATTTTTGTTACCTATGTACTTGACTTGTACAGCACCCCGAACTCTCAGCCGTTGGCTTCCCTCTATATTTCAAAAATTTGGCGAGGTATTTGAACTCACATCGTTCAAAAAAGTTTCAGGAAAATTTTTTCACGCAAGCCCTCAGGGATGAGGGTGAGTATAAGGACGATACGCATAAACATAAATACCTCGTATTTTCAAATTTTCAAAAATATTCCGGTGTGAGTTAAGAGAATTGATTGGTAAATTAGTTAATTATTACTATATTTTTGCTGATTTTTATAACACCGTACTCTGTAGCATTGAGCTGTTTGCTTTGTTATGTTGTGATGCCTTAGCTAAAACAGCCGAAATAAATTTTTCGGCGTTATCAACTCCGATGAATACGCTCTTTACTTTCCCCATAGGTTCAATCAGATCTATTTCAACATTTGGAAAGCCCGAGTAGTTGTAGCGTTTCACAAATTTAAAACGCTTAACATACCCTATATTCTTATGAATTTCTGAAATATTGCTTAAAGGTATAATCAATGGCTGATAAAGTCCGTATCGAATAAATAAATTATTTCCTAATAAAGAAATAGGTCTTCTTGCAACAGAATGATACTCTGCAATAAAGAATATTAAGCTAAAAACAGTTAGTAAAGTTACGATATTTGCAAAAAATGGTGACCAGATAAAATGCAAAAACAAATGCATAATTGGCATCTCAAACGATATCAAATATACAAAGCCAAGTAAATTACTTTGTGCTCCATCTTTATTATGATATGTAAAGTGCTGCTCGCCAATAAAATTTTCAGGTTTCACTCTCTTAAAATAAATGAAATAAGTCCACATTCGAGTTTCGAAACTAAGTAATGCTGCAACAGGACTTTTACCTAAATATTGTTTAATTGGCTTTTCAATGGATAAATCCGGATCTTCACTCTTACTAATAGATGCTTTAATCGAAAGATACACTGTTAAAATTGCTAAAAGTTCAAACAATAGTATAACCGCTAAGACAAAATAGCGCCCGCTTTCAAGATAATGCCAAATCAGTTTACTTTGTTCGGGAATGATGTAACTCCCGATAAGAACAGCCAAACTCATCAAAACAACAGATTTTAACAAGGCTGATTTTTTATCATTTACACACAAAAAACATACAATCGGTAGTGCTATCAATGCATCTAAAAGAAACAACCATTCAAAATTTGCGCTGCCAAATTCATTAATCTTACTGTTAGATTGGTAATAGAACCCCCACCATAACGAAATGCAAATTAGAAATAAGAATGGTATTTTTGACTTTATAGAAGTAGTCACAATTCTCTCCAGATGGTATAGTAATTATTATAATACACTATGAACTCATAACCATATTTCGTCATTTTTTTATAATCCTTTTTTTGACCTATTACTTGTTGAATTGTGAAGATATTATAGAAGTTTGTTCTTTTTTAGCAAGTGGGTTAACTAAAGTCAAACTACCAAAAGGTAAAATCAGGAGGTACTTTCGACTTCGTCCATTTCGCTCAGTATTACATTGATTTAGAACTGACAAAGATTTTTAGCACAAAAAAAGCAGACAAAAATGTCTGCTTTCTTATCAATTCCAAAAATTGAATTATATGGGTTTAGAAAGGCTTCAATTTGCGTTTTAAAAATATGAGTTTGCAAGTGCAAATTATTATTTTTAAAGCGTGAAGAAAAGTCTTTATCAGCCCATATAAACGATTTTTTTAACGTTTCGAGAACTGAACAGCACGTCTCGCTTTGCGAAGACCCACTTTCTTTCTTTCCACTTTTCTGGCATCACGAGTCAGGAAGCCTGCGTCTCTTAGAGGCTTTCTGAATAACTCATCACTTTCAAGCAATGCTCTTGAGATTCCCAAACGAATCGCGCCGGCTTGCCCTGTGTTTCCGCCACCGACAACTGTACATTTCACATCCCATTGATTAGCTACTTCGAGCTTCTCTAGAGGTTGTTTCACAACCATGATAGAAGTTCCTCTACCAAAATAGTCGTCGATTGGTTTGTCATTAATCGTGATATTTCCTGAACCCGGAGTCAAAAATACACGAGCTATTGAAGATTTACGTCTTCCGGTACCATAATATTGTTGATTAGCCATGTTACTTCGCTCCTATTACTAATGGTTTTGGTTGTTGTGCTTCATGCGGATGATTCGGACCGGCATAAACTTTCAGTTTACGGTACATTGTTCTTCCCAATGAATTTTTTGGCAACATGCCTTTTACAGCCGTTTCAATAACCAACTCAGGATGTTTTTGTAATTGTTTTTCCAAAGTTATGGATTTCAAGTTACCGATGTATCCGGTGTGCTTGTGATAAACTTTGTTTTTCATTTTTGTACCAGTTACAGCTAATTTCTCGGCATTGATAACAACAATGTAATCACCGGTATCAACATGAGGTGTGTAAACAGGTTTGTGTTTGCCGCGTAAACGTCTAGCGATTTCAGCTGCCATTCTACCTAAAACTACGTTTTCGGCATCAATGACAAACCATTCACGCTTGACTTCATCGGCTTTTGCACTAAAAGTTTTCATTATAATATGCTCCTTAGCATTCATCGTGAACAAACTAAATCCCTTACCTGGAACTTTGATTTGCACACTTGTTTATATTACTAGTTTTAATGAAGTAAGTTTGAAAATTCAGTGATATCGAATCTTCGCGCCAAATTCAAGAGCGGGCATATTACTTGACTGCACGCAATAATGCAATGATTTATCAACAATTAGCGTAAACAGTTGGCATTTAATACTGTTTGAATTATACAAACAAGTCATGAGCTTTACTTAAAGGAATTTATTCCAGTCAAAATGAAGTAGATATTTATGTTTTTGATTTGTTCAGTTAAAGTATCAGCACCAAAACAAAATAATAATTTTAATCAGGGGATTATAATGAAACTTACAATTACGCTCACTGGCTTTATATTGATTTTAAGTTCATGTTCACAAGAAAAAGTTAGAGTTGATTCAAAACCTTCACAAGGCGATTATTGGGCTGTCAGATATGGTTATCCAACTATGCAAATCGATCCTTCATGGTTTGTTGAAGGTAGAAAGCAACATGAAAAAGTGCTTGCAAAAATTCCAAGTATGACTCACTCAAGTCGTTCAGCAATTTCAGATTTTTCCACATTTAATTTTACTGCTTTAGGCCCTAAACCTTTGAATACCTTTGGTGGAAGTTCATTTGCAGGTCGAGTGAATGTGATTGTTTCTCATCCAACTGATTCACAAATTGCCTATCTGGGAGTCGACGGTGGCGGAGTCTGGAAAACCGGTAATTGTTGTGATGTGAATACAACATGGACCAATGTCACTGATAATTCTGCGGTTGTCGGCGGAGCTATCGGAGATTTGTATCTTGATCCCAATAATCCCGATATTATTTATGCCGGAACCGGAGATTTAAGATATGGATCATACTCTTTCGGAAGCGCAGGCTTATTAAGATCGAAAAATGGCGGAATCACCTGGGAAATTCTAGGTGAAAGCGAATTTTCTCCTTATCGCAATCAAACTCCCGGAGAGTTTCCACAATACCAGGCCATTGGTAAAGTCCGAAGCAATCCATTAGACTCCACTCAAATCGTAGTTGGAACAAAAACGGGATTGTTTTTTTCCTATGACGATGGTTTAAACTGGACAGGGCCTTGCTTAACCAATACGTTTACTGATCAACGTCAGGATATTACCGGAATTGAGGTTTCTGCTACAGGAGATATTTATGCAGCCGTTGGTACTCGTGGACACCCGACGACTGTACAACCGGACTTAGGACTGAATGGCGCTAATGGAATCTATAAAACATCATTTCCGGCATCCGGTTGTCCAACTTGGAATCTGGTTACACATTCGGGTAATGGTTGGCCTACAGGAACAGGTTTTGGAACTCCTTATCCAACCAATTCTTTAGGAAGAATTGATATCACAATGGCTCCATCAGATAACGATGTGTTATATGCTCAGATAGCAAATGTCAGCACCAGAGAGGTTCTGGGCGTTTGGAAAACCACCGACGGAGGCACCCAATGGACACAAACAGCAACCACTTCTGATATTGGCGGCTGTGATGACGGAGGAACACAAGCCTGGTATGACATGGGTATGGCTGTTTCTCCGAATGATTCTGATATTGTGTTTCTTTCAGCTGTTGACTTATTCAAATCTTCAAATGGCGGAGATACATTTGTGAACAGTACTTGTGGTTATTCTTCCGGCTCATTAGGTGATTTTGTACATGTGGATCATCATGCAAGAACTTTTGTGGCTAACGATCCGACTAAACTATTGCTAGGTTCTGACGGCGGTGTTTACTACACAGGAAATGCCGATGAAGCTAACCCTAGAAATATCAGCTATACACAACTGAATGATAGTATTAATGCCATAGAATTCTATTCGGGAGATATCTCCGCTGATTTTGCCACTGCAACGACTAAAATAGCTGTTGGTGGTGCTCAGGATAATGGCTCTTCAGTCTCTGTCTGGGAAGCACCCAATCCATTACAAGCACAAGCCTGGACACGAGTTAATGGTGGCGATGGAATCTATGCCACAATAGAGCCTATACAATCTCAAAGAATATATGTTGAGTCGCAATACGGAAATATTAGAATCAGCACTACCGGTCCTTTAGGGTCATATAATAATTTTGTGAGCCCTTGGTCGGGGGACAGCCGTGTTCCATTTATTTTTCCTTTTCACATGAACAAACATGATTGCCCTGCGTCAACTTGCGATCAGCTAATGGCGGGGACTTACAGAATTTGGGAGACAAATAACGGTGGTTTGAGTAATTCAGGTTGGTATGTAAATAGCCCGGATTTAACAAAAGGTGTTCTCAATGACCGTTCAATCATCAATCAAATGCATTACGATATGGATGATGGCACGGTTGCCATTGTTGGAACAAATGACGGTAATGTTTACTATGGTTTCAATATGGGGCAAGGTGCGAATACGGCCAATTGGGTTGATGTCACAGACTCAAACTCTACTCTTCCGAACAGACCGATACTCGACGTGGTTTCTTATCAAATGACGGGTTATGCTGCTGTTGGAGGATTTGACCAAAATACCCCAACAACTCCGGGGCATCTTTATCAAATTAGCTGTGATGCCAACTGCCAAAATTTTCAATGGGCTGATAAATCAGGAAATTTACCAAACATTCCTGTAAACAGTGTAATGATTAACCCCCTCTACCCTGATATGGTTTTTGCCGGAACTGACTGGGGACTTTATTACACACAAAATATTAATGACATGACTCCTGATTGGTTTCGATTCACCTCAGGGATTCCTTCAGTGATGATTTGGGATTTAACCATTGACCGAGGATTTACAACTCTGGCTGCATTTACAAGGACACGAGGCGCTTACGTTTGGCCACTGCCGGATACAGAGTTATCGGATTTGATTTTTGAAAATGGTTTTGAATAAAACTTTAATAACAACAATGATTTAATTAATGTGATGCGACACCTTGGAATGTACAAAAAAACTCATCAGCAGTGGCTGAATGAGGTGAATGAATCAAAGTATTTGGACTATGAAACTGATAGCTATAATCAAGGCCCGTTAGTTGAAATGTTAGAAGCTCGTGTTTCCGAATTACTTGGAAAACCATCAAGTTTGTTTTTCAATAAAGGAGTCACAGCACAATTGGCTGCGATGAAAGTTTCATGTGATGCTCGAAATAACAATCTCATCGCTTTACACCCTCAATCTCACATAATTCTGGATGAAGAAGATGCTTATCAAATACTTTTAAATTTAAAAAGCATTTCTATTGGAAAATCAAATCAATCCATAATTTTTGATGATTTGAAAAGTATCAATGAAATCCCGGCAATATTTATTCTCGAACTTCCACTACGGCGGGCCGGTTTTAAACTTTCTGATTGGAATGAACTTCTGAAAATTCGGGCATGGTGTGATGCCAACAACATCCATCTTCACATGGACGGAGCAAGACTTTGGGAATCAGCTCCTTATTACCAGAAGTCTTTTGCCGAAATCAGCTCTTTATTTGATTCGGTTTATGTTTCACTTTACAAAGGCATCGGAGCTATTTCAGGAGCTGTTCTCGCAGGAACAAATGATTTTATCGAGAAATGCAAACCTTGGAGAGCCAGATTGGGTTCGCATCTATGGACAACTTTTCCATCACTTATCACATCTCTTAATGGTCTGGATAACAATCTTCCTCAAATTCCATCATGGGTTCATCGAGCTCAAACTTTAGCCGATAAACTGCAAAAAATTGACGGACTCATTGTCGACATTCCTCAATGCAATAGTTTCCAATTGCGGATTCACACTGATAACCTGAAAGAATTGAATGCCAAATTAACTCAACTGGAATCCGAGTTTGACATGAAAATTTGTCGTCCATTTTCCGATTACTCAGGAGATTCTTCTTTGAAATTCACAGAAGTACAGGTTGGAGCCAATCACCAGTTAATCGATAATGAGGAAATTGTCTCGTTTTTTTCTTTGCTGACGAAATCTCTCTAAATGAGTCAAATCAATGATGAGAATGCACAATACGAATTTCACTCGGTTTAGATAAATAATCTTTCTGTGAATCAATAAGCTCTTGGTGAATCCTTATATTCAATATCAATTGAAATAACCTGATTTTGCACTGAACTAAACTCTGAAAGATCTTTTAATTGATCAATTGCCTGAGCCGGAGCAACCAGTTTTGTTTGAGGAAATTTCTGTAAATATTTTATCACCAAATCTGCCGCGAAATGATCTCCATGCGCGTGGCTGATGAATATTGCATCAATATCATTATACGGTTCATAATTTTCAAATAATGCATTGAGAATTGCATCAGGAACCAGTTGATAAATTTCATAATTGTTATGAAAAAACGGATCAAATATAATTTTTGTCTCTGCATTGGAAATCATTACCCCTTCGTTTCCAAGATAAGTTGCCTGAGCTTGGCTTTCATGAGCATCAACAAATGCTGAAATCACCAAAAATACAATTGCGATAATATTTTTCATGGTACAGATTCTATAGTTTCAAAATTGCTATTATTTACCTTTTATTTCTTCGGCTATCCTCAAAATTACATTTAAACTCTCGTCAACATCCTGTGAATTTGTCTGCCAGTTGCTGACACTGATACGCATCGCTGTTATACCTTTCCAAATCGTTTGGCCAACCCAGCATGTGCCCTCTTTTTGTACAGCATCCAGAATCTTCAAATTTAATTCTTCGGAACCAAAATCAACCACAACCTGATTCAGAACCACATCATTCATGACTTTATAACCTGCAGCAACAAAACCTTCAGCAAATTGTTTGGCACAGGCACAACAACGATTGACTAATTCTTCAACACCGGATGTTCCCAAATGATGCAAAACTGCGTAAATATCAACGCCGCGTGCTCTTCTTGATAATTCAGGTGTGTAATCCGAAGGATTGCGCCCCGCATTTTTTGTAGGTAAATAAGATGCAGTAATCGCCATTGCTGCTTTTAACGCATGTTTATGTTTGACAAAAGCTAAACCCGAATCATAAGGAACATTAAGCCATTTGTGAGCATCTGTTGCCCAGGAATCTGCTTTTTCGACTCCTTCCAAAAGATACTTATATTTAGAACTGGCTTTTGCCCAAAGCCCGAAAGCACCGTCAACATGCACCCATGAGTTTTTATTTTTGACCAAATCACAGATTTCAGCAATCGGATCACAAGCTCCTGAGTTGATATTTCCGGCTTGAGTGATAACAATCGAGTTTTCTTTGACTTCAGGAAAACTGCTAATATCTATTCGACCCTGATTATCAGTTTTCACTTTAGTCACCCGATTGCGGCCCAAACCTAACATGGCCAGCGATTTATAAACAGTCGGATGAGATTCTTCTGAAATAATGATTTGCAAATCAGGAGCTCCAATAAGTCCATCAGCTTCCACATCCCAATCTGCTGTTTTGAATACATGATTTCTCGCCGCTGCCAACGCAGTGAAATTGGCAACTGTTGCACCGGTCACAAATGCGGTTGCTGAATCTTTCGGCAGTCCAAGAATTTTCAACAACCATTTTGATGAAACAGATTCCACCGCAGCTGTTGCCGGAGTTGTGAGTTCTAATCCGGTATTTTGATCCCATGCAGTTGACATCCAGTTTGAGGCAACACTGACAGGATAGGAACCGCCTATCACAAACCCGAAAAACTTTGATGAAGTCATCTTCATAGTTGCCGGCTCAATATACTTGTTCATGCGCTCGATTACTTCAATTTCATCAACAGATTCACTCTGCAAGTCAAAATCCAAATTCGATAAATTCTGTCTGGCTTCATCACCAACCTGAATTTTTTCGTTGTTCATTTTGTTTAAATAGGCTTCTGCATATTCTTTTGCCTTATTTAATAAATCACTCATTGGTCGCTCTCTGTCTGATTATGCAATTAATTTGTTTTTCCTAAAATGGAGAATGATTATAACACCAGTAACAATTAAGAATCATTCTTATTAATATTTCTAAAGACAATAAAAAAGGTCGAACTTTCATTCGACCTTTGGTATTTCCGAAACAGATTGCAACTTCGGGGGAGAGGTTTTTCTATTTCAGAAAATTTCGTGGGATTTTAGGTTTTATTCATAACCATTCCTGAAAATCACATCATCGCTTTCGATGAACTCATAAGCTCCAATGTCAGCGACTCCATCAGTCATACGGTCATAACCTCTGATATCCTCAAATTGCGGAACAGGATTCTCAGCACAAATCGGGTCAATAGCTATCGATCCTAAGGATAGCTTGTAATTCGCAGAAGTTATCAAATTTGCAGAACCAATCACCGTATCTGCGTCATACAACGCCGATGCCGAATCATTATGAACAATTGAGCAATTTATATTTGCACCGGATTGATTCGGTGGAATAAAAATTTCTGCATCATTGTCATCATCAATAATCGACTTACTCATGTTGAATGTCAAATTACTACTATCGGCATTGTTATAAATTCGCAGAACATTATTTGCCACCAATGTGGAATAATTGATATTTGTTACCAGTGAGGTATTACTATAGAAAATTGATAATGCCGGATCGGTTGTATCATCTTTTTGGCTATGAGAGATTAAATTTCCTTCCATTGTTAAATTATTATTCTGGCGACCATAGTAAACCGCTCCATAATACGCTTTATTCCCTTTCAATAAAGTCTGGCTAATACTAATATCATTCGAACCATAAGCATTCAATGCTCCTCCACCATATCCTGTTGAACTATTATTAGTTACGGAGTTGTAACTAATTGATGAACAAATTTCCGCATAATTACACCCATCGACGGCTTGAGAGACTCTTAATTCATTCGGACTTCCGCTTGATTTGAGCATGTAAAGTCCACCACCACGATTTTGTGCGGTGTTACCATCAATTCGGGCATTGACAATTTCTACAACGTTATTATCTGATATATAAATTCCACCTCCGGTGTTATCAGTTGTATTCTGACTGACGGAAACAGGAATAGTATCAGACCCTGTTAAATAGACCATACTATTGTCAAAACGCATTCCTCCACCATAAGCATAGGCATGATTATTGAAGAAACCATATTCCAGAGAGTCCAAAGGGTTCATATCGCCTGAGGCAAAAACCGAAACTGAACAGTTATCTGAAAATAAGCCACCGCCTATACTGGCTGTATTATTGTAGATTGCAGAACCCTCTCTAATGGTAAAAATGGCTCCATAACAATTGATTCCACCACCCCAAATGCTTTCAACATCTTCGTTGAATTGATTATAAATTTTCCCTTGAAAATCGACACGAGTGAACTCTCCTGTAATTTCCAGCCCGGTGTCAGCATTATCATGAATCTGAGTTTCTTCCATGAGAATAACCAAAGAACTGGTCACACCCGAACTTCTGATGCTCACTCCTGTTGGAGAACCTCCATAAATATCAAATCCCGAGATAACGATTGTATTAAACACCATAGTGTTATAATCAATGTTCAAACCGATTGCACTCCCATTAGCATCAATTTGACTGGGAGAATATCCTTCTACTCGTTGATTATTCGCTGCATCCAGGCAATTGCTAAACCCTCCATGAAGTGAAAAAACATCCTTGTCATCAATAATTATCGAGGAGAAAACTTTTTGATTGGTAACTCTGATTTCCATCCCGGAATTTGCCGAGTTAACTGCATCTTGAATTTCATTAAACTGGCAATTGGCATCTGAAACATCTCCAACTGTTAGTACAGTCGCATTAATACAAGATGTGAAGAACATGAGTGAGACTAATAACCTTTTCATAAAAACCTCTTTTTTAATAAACATGAAAGCTGAGTGTGACTTTCAATAAGCCACACTCAACATAAGGTTATTCAAAACTATCTTTAAAAATTATATCAAAACTGATTTCTTCATAAGCTCCGATATCAAATGGACCTCTTAGATTTGGAATAGCCAGATCATCAACTCCTCTGGGGTTTCCTTCAATATCGGGATAGGAACTTTGAATTTCATTTTCTGAACATAAATCTTTAGCAAAGGACATGCTTTGTAAATGATAGTCTCCGTTCACCCCATCGACAAAATCAGGGTTAAATGGATAATTGTCTTCTAATTCTATGGAACCCCCATTTGGTGGGAAAGAGTTTGTTTCATGAACATAGTTACACTTCAGTCTCAGGAATGGAGTTATATTCCCTGAAGTAGAAATTATATCACCTTGATCATATATGATTGAATTGTAGATTCTCACCCAGTTTTGAGCATCTGATCCGTGCAATGCAAAATGAGTATCTACAGTATTTCCAGCAATTGTGTTATAAAAAAAGTCCAGATTTGCTGCATTATTAACAGCATAGAGTTTAATTAAATCAGACGCAAAAGGTTGGCCGTTTGGACCATTCGCTGTGATAACATTACCTTCAAGAAATAAATTTCCGAAATTACGCACAAAAAATAAAGCAGACTGATTGGCATGATTATTTTTTAATAATGTTTGAGAAATGGACGCGGTTGAATTGATATCATATATATATCCAGCAGCAGCTGTTCCATCGCCATCATGATCTGCGTCAGAAACAAAGTTACTGGATAAACTTGAACATTTATCATTGTCCCAACAGTTCCCTTCAGCCCTGTTCATTGTAAATGATGCTCCTCCTGTGACTCCAAAACCAGCTCCCGCATGTTGAGCAATGTTTAGTTCTATTCTTCCATTTGTTGATGTGAAAGATGTTCCATCACCAGGAAAGTTATTACTCCCTTGAAGATAGACTCCTCCTCCGCCAATAATAACATCCGTTGTATCAATATTTGAGATATTACCGATAATACTTGCTGGATGATTGGCATTTCCTGTCAGTTCAACACTAGAACCTCCCTTAATATAAATTCCTCCGCCTTGTCCTGCTGCAATATTTGATAGAACTCCAAATTCCGTTGCAAACAAGTCATTGTTATCACCACTATTAATTGTGACTTGGCATCCCGTATCTGCGTATATTCCACCGCCATGTCCTGGAAACTCAACTAAATTAGCCCCAGATAATGCTTCATTACCTTTGATACTTGATTCTCCCATTAACGTGAAACTAGCACCATTTGTACAGGAAACACCTCCACCAACTTTAATAGCTGTATTATTATAAATTTGAGTATTAGTAGCAATGACTCGAGCATCTTCACCATGAACTTGTATTCCACCACCAAACTCACTCTCATGATCATAAACATTGCTATTGGCAATAGTTAAAAAAACATCTCCCCATACTTTAATCCCGCCAGTTTGACCTAAACCTGTATTCACTCCTCCATAAATATTAAAGCCATCAGCAACGATTATTGTATTACTCCCGACAGGACCATCAATATCAAATGTAACCATATTGTCAAATGGAGCCAGCCAATATGTTTTACCAACAGGAGGATCTCCTGCACTTGCTGAGGCACAACTTGCATACCCTCCGGTCATCCATTTGGTTTTTGCAAATGTGAAGTTTGGCTTAACGGTTTTATTAGCAGTAATCCTGACAAATGGATCAGCATCATTATAGGCATCGAATAGGGTGTTATAATCACAATCCGCCGTCGCTCCGACAGTTACAAACGCAGAACTAATAGATGTTACAGTTAATAAAAGTAGCGACAAAATTGTCTTGATAAAATTATTTTTCATTTTCGTTTCCCCGAAGTTTTAAAAAAGTGAGTGTATTAAACAAAAATGAAGTTTGAATATCCTGAATGAAGTTTGAAACATTCTGAAAGAGTTTGAACAAATATTTTTTAATATTTAAATCAATAGGTTATAAAATAAAAAAAGCCTGAAAAAAATTCAGGCTTTTTAAAACTTTTGGTAATTTGATGTTATTTTCTAAGTTTATTTGGCAACAATGCAGCACCACCCATAAATAAAATGGCGATCACTCCGGCAACAACCAAGCCGGACACACCATCAATCAATGCAGGATATTTTTCATTCCCGGTTTGAGCTAAAGAAACGGCTCCACCACCGATTTTATCAAACAACCAAGACATGTTTTCAGTTAACCAGCCATACAAAAGCACATAAACCCATGCTCCGACCAAGCCACCCAAAATCATGAAAATCGAATCTTTTCGCCCGGCTCCCAATGCAGCTAGTGTTGTTCCCGGACAATATCCACCAAGACCAAAGCCAATCCCAAAAATAGCTCCTCCAACAATCACACCAACATAAGAAGATTTCACACTAATGTGCGAAGTTGGAATCACGCCGGCTGCCATCAGAATAAATAACAGCAAACTAGAGAATCCTATTGCAAACAAGATGACTTTTGCCAAATGCAAATCAGTCAATCTTAAGAAACCGACGATTTTATTTGGATTTGTTGCTCCGACTTTGTGCAAAATAAAACCGAAAGCACCACCGATAACAATCGCTAAAATTATTTCTTTCATTTCATAACCTCCTTATTTTTTGAACACAAAGATTGCAACAGGAACTGCAATTGCAAAAACTCCGGCAGCAAATAAATATCCGCTTAAGGAAGTTTGCATCATACCGCTCATCATGTGACCTGATGTGCAGCCACTGGCGAGTCTTGCTCCAAACAGGATGAAGAAACCTGAAATAAAAGCTCCAAACATTCGCTTATTCCAGGAAGAACCCAGATTATCTCGCCAGGTTTGTGGAATCCAGCCTTCATCTTTTTCTACTTTTGGACCTCCTAGTTTTGCAGATAAGAAACCACCTGCGAACATAGCCAACACAAAAATAAAACCGTAATTTGCAATATTCAAACTGCTTTTAGCATACTTACCATCACTTTTATTCAAGTAAGCATTTGAACTTGAATATGTTGTGTTTCCTTCTGCATCTGTGTTTTTCTGCGCCAAATCCGGTTTGAGCTTACAAAAGATAAAACAATCAGCAATAACATACTGTGTGGAAACACCAATCGGCTTCACAAGTGCTACTGCAATTAAAAAACAAAACCCAAGAATGATTCCACTCTTAAGCCATCCCCAAGAACTATTCATAAATGTACCCCTAAATTTAGATTAACTGACTGCATAAAACTTTATGCACCGCGTTCCAAAACACTATCCGAAATTAGAAAATGTTATATTAAACTTAGCTAATATAGCACTAAGCAAGGAAGTTATGCAAATATAAAGACAAATGCGAAGTTGTTTTAGTTTGGAATATAATTTTTGAACAGCTGATTGGCTCAGTTTAACTATTCATATCAATTAATTGTGTCAGACGACTTTTGAGTTGTTTGGCAATATCTTGAGAAATTGTCAAATTGATATACATACAGGAACTATTGACAGCTTTTTTTAAGGATGCTGAGTCCAGTTGACTGTTATGAATTTTATTCACCGCCTTTTCATAATTTTCAGGTATGAATTTTTTGACTTCAGCTACCAGCTTTTGTTGCAGTAACAGACTTGAGGAAATGGCTTCTGAGACCATTGAGTTCACGATAAAGCCATCCTGTTCTAATTCAAGCAGATCCTTGATTGGACTCCATTGATCGGAACATTTATTGAAAATATCCGATACATAGGTTTTACTATCTACAAGAATTAGAACCCAACGTTTTTCCTGTGATAAATCATAAACCCGATTATGAATGGCATCCTCACCCTTCTCGGTTCTTTTGAGCAAAAGTTCCACAAGTCGCCCTAAGCAAATTATTCAGCAAATGCTTCGATGATGCTTTTTATCAGCTTAATGGTAATAACCACATAAAAAGCACCGAACAGGAAAACACCGGCAACAGTCAGTCTGAGAATTTCTTCAGGAACCTGATTGAAAAATGGCAATGCCAGATAACCGGCAGTAAAAATACTAACCAGAAACATTAATGATTTCCAGTATTTACCAACCAGACCACCTGAGAATTGTTTGTTGAGTGAAACAACGAGATACATGCAATATGCCATGATGATGGCTGCCCCGATAAATATGTAATTCGCAATGTCCATGATAACCCCCCAATTTTTAGTGTTATTTGGTATATTAAAATGAATTGTAACAAATTGTAAACTCTTTTCTGGTTTTTTTACAGCCCTTTTTTTAATAATTTTGCCGGAGCTAAATCCGTTGAAATGATGAGACGATTTTTTGTCGATCGGTGGTCTTGCTCATATTCGGTAAACTGTTGATAAACATGCGACCATAAGCTTTAGTGATAATTCGTTTATCACAAATGACCAAAATCCCTTTGTCGGCCTCACTACGAATTAAACGCCCGATGCCTTGTTTCAATGTAATAATCGCTTTAGGAAGTTGATACTCAAAGAAAGAATTCTTGCCCTCTTCGGTGATTTTGTTGATTCTCGCCTGTAAAACAGGGTTGTCAGGATGAGCAAAAGGTAATTTATCAATAATCACACAAGATAAATTATCTCCGGCAACATCCACTCCTTCCCAAAAACTGGCAGCACCCAGCAAAACACCATTACCGGCATCAGCAAATTCAGCCAGCAACTTATGACGGCTTCCGCGACCTTGTACAAAAAGCGGTTTATCCAGTTTCTCATGAAAAAATTGTGCCGCATCATTAAGAGCCTTGTGGCTGGTAAAAAGGAAAAACACTCCTCCGGAGACTTGTTCAATAAGTGGTAATACATGTTCACATGTTTTTCGATTGTAATCGTAACTATTTGCATCCGGTAAATCTTTCGGAACATAAAGAATCGCGTTGCTTTGATAATCAAAAGGACTATCCAGCAAGATTTCTTCACTTTCAATCAAGCCGGTTTCCTGCTTGAAGTGGGAAAAGTTCTCATTCACTGCTAAAGTCGCTGAAGTCAAAATCCAGGCTGCCTGATTTTCATTGCGGAATTGTGTTAATGGATCTGAAATATCCAATGGAGTTTTGTGAATAATGAAATACTTTGGTTTCACTTCGTACCAATAGATATGATTCACGTCCAGTTTTCCCAAAATTTCTTCAAGCATCACCACCAGCGATTCACAGCGGATAAAACATGATTCCAGACCTTTGGATTGAGATGCCAATGCTTTCAGAATTTCACCCAAGTCCTTAAGACTTTGTTGAAGGAGTTGTAAATGCTCGGCATTGGATTTGCGACTGAGCATATTTTGCAAGGTATCTGTTTCCACCAAGTCGGAAAACTGCAAATGAATATCTCGCAAAGCCTGTTCCACAAATTCATGATTTTTTGACACCGTTGCGAAAGTTCCCGTCACTTCGTTGCATTCTTTCAGAATATCATTGAGCAAATCAACACACTGATAGGATGAAAACGACTGACTGAAAAATCGGGATGCAATTTCGGGAATTTGATGAGCTTCGTCCAATATCACGACTTCAGCATCAGGCAACAACTCCCCAAAGCCTTCTTGTTTCAACGCCATATCTGCAAACAACAAATGGTGATTCACCACCAAAACATCAGCTTCCATTGCTCTGCGTCGGGCTTTCATGACAAAACAATCGGTGTATTCGGGACATTCAGCACCAACGCAATTTTCAGCCGTTGAAGTCACATGCCGCCAAACCAAGTCATTTTCGGTCACCTCTTCTACTTCCGACTTGTCTCCGACGGTTGTTTGATGAGACCATTTTTCAATAATCTGCAACGGATAAGCATAATCCGGATTGTGCATAATGCGGGAATGATAAGCATTGTGCATTCGATGCAGACATAAATAGTTGGACCGACCTTTGAGCAACCGGGCTTTCGGTTTGAGTTCCATAATCTCTAAAACCTTAGGTAAATCCCTATAGAAAAGTTGTTCCTGAAGGTTTTTTGTCCCGGTTGAAATGATTGTTTTTTTCTTTTTAGATATGGACGGAACTAAGTAAGCAAAGGTTTTTCCGGTTCCGGTTCCTGCCTCAGCAATGAGTGTCCCACAAGCATCAATGGTGTCTGAAATCTTATCCGCCAGCTTGAGTTGAACATCCCGAACTTTAAATCCGTTCAGTTTTTTGGCGAAAACTCCGTTCTCACCGAGAATGTCATAAACACTCATACTAGAAAGTTTCCGGAGCGATGACTAAGCAATCTTCCTGCTTTTTAACAGCATCTTGGTAATTTCGAATATATCCCAACCTTTTTGCCGCCGCTGCCAAAATTCGATAGGATTTTTCACAGTGACTGCCTTTACTTGGTCCTTGTTCGGTGGATTTTTCTGCCCAAACATGAGCTTGTTTATAATCCTTTTTGTGCAAATAAATCTCAGCCAGTAATTGACTCACCTGTGGTGCTTGCTGAATTTCATTGGCTCTTTGTAGCATTTCAATGGCTTCTTCAAATTGATTGTTACCATAAAGTTCTTTAGCCTGATTATACAATTCGAGCACAGAACCGCTAAGTAATGGCATGGTTTCAATCACCGAATCCTGCTTATTCTGAGGATTAATTTCAGCATCAATTGTGGCATCACGCACATCGGCCGGTTTATGCTCCTCGAACATCTGACAGGATGATAAGCTCGTCAAAATAACAAGACTGAATGTAATTTTTTGAAGTTGATTCACGTTATTCAAGGATTGAAGTTACAACAATCGGTTATCATAAAAGCTGAGTTGGTTTTTGGCAAATGCAAATTCACATTAACGGCAAATCCAATTGTCTGCCATCATTTTCTTCGCTAAACTGAACTCCAAGACCAATCAGTCGCACCGGTCTTTTTTTTCGACACCAGGCTTTCTCAACCAGTTGTTTGAATATTTCTTTGTCGGGAGCATGTGCCAGCATTTGTGCTGTTGTGGTTTGAAAGTTATTGAATTTAAGTTTCACATAAAGCGATTTAATTGGTAAAGGTCTGTTATTTTGGCTTTTTTCCAGTCGTTTCATAAAACCGGTAAAGAGTGTTTCGACTTCATCAATACATTCTTTGAGTGTCTTCTTATCATGCAAAAAAGTGTCTTCAATGCTAAGAGACTTGCGAATGCTTTCTGAAATCACTTCGCGATGATCAATACCTCGTGCCAAATTATAAAGTTGATAACCAAACTTGCCAAACTGCTGATGCAATTGTTGCTGATTAAACTTTTGTAAATCGGTACAGGTTTGGATTCCGAGATTTTGCATTTTTTGATTGGTGACTTTTCCCACTCCAAATATCTTTTTTACCGGTAAATCGGCAACAAAACTTTCAACATTTTCAGGTGTGATGGCAAACTGTCCGTTGGGTTTATTCCAATCGCTGGCTACTTTAGCGAGAAATTTATTCGGAGCAATTCCCGCCGATGCAGTGAGTTGGTGTTTTTGCCAAATTTTCCGGCGAATTTCCGCTGCAATTAAGGTCGCACTACCCTTGCATTGCTTGCAATCACTGACATCGAGATAAGCCTCATCCAATGATAAGGGTTGAATCAAATCGGTATATTCATGGAAAATTTTATGAATTTCATTCGAAATTTGTCGATAAAGCGGGATATTGACACCGACAATAATCAATTGCGGACATTTCTTAATCGCCTGACCCATAGGCATGGCAGAATGGACACCAAAAGCACGGGCTTCGTAATTACAAGCTGCCACCACTCCACGACTTTCGGGGCGACCGCCAACGGCAACCGGTTTGCCTTTGAGTTGTGGATTTTCACGGGTTTCAACGGCTGCATAAAAGCAGTCCATATCAATGTGAATGATTTTACGGAGTGATGATTTGGTACTTTCCACCGGGTAAATCCCCTAAATTATAATCACCAATTTGAGTTCTGATAAGACGTAAAACCGGCAAACCAACATGAGCCATCATGCGCCGAACCTGTCGGTTTCGCCCTTCATTGATTACAATTTCTACCCAACTGGTTGGAATATTTTTCCTTTGCCGAATCGGTGGATTGCGTTTCCAAACAAATGCCGGTTGTTTCAGTTGCAACTGCACCGAAACTGCTTTGGCAATTCCATCCTTGAGTTCAACTCCTTTACGCAGTAAATCCAGCGATGGCTTACGTGCAACTCCTTCAACCTGAACCAGATAAACTTTATTGACTTTTTGTTTGGGATGAGCCAGTTGATGTTTGAGTTGACCGTCATCTGTCAGCAATAACAAACCCTCGCTGTCATAATCCAGCCTGCCAATGGCATACACATTAGGTAAGTCAATGAAATTGGCTAGTGTCTGTCGTTGATTTGGATCAGTAAACTGACTGAGAACTTGATAAGGTTTATTAAATGCGATGAGCACCTTATTTCAGAAAATGAGCAATGAGTTCGGACTGTGGCGATTGAAAATTAACATCCTGTAACAAGATATTTCTTTCACCTTGAGTGAGTTCTCTGAATTGTCCCGGACGTAAATTTTTGGGCAGAAAAACTCCGCCATAACGAACTCTTTTCAAACGATTGACTTTCAGTCCTTGTGATTCCCACAAGCGCCTGACTTCACGATTTTTCCCTTCCAGGAGCACTACATGAAACCATTGATTGCTCTCCCCGGCTCCGGCTTGTTGAATATCACTGAAAGCCGCTTTGCCATCTTCCAATTCCACACCGTTTTTCATGTTATCCAGCATGGTCTGGTCAACTTCGCCAAAAATCCGACAGGCATATTCACGATCCACCTGAGTGCTTGGATGCATCATATGATTGGCAAATTGTCCGTCTGTGGTAAACAACAACAAACCGGTAGTATTAATATCCAGTCGTCCGATATTGATCCAGCGTTGACCTTTGAGTTCTGGCAAATTGTCAAAAACGGTTGGGCGATCTTTTTCGTCCTTACGAGTTGTTACCTGTCCCAATGGTTTGTTATACATCAGAATCTTGAAATCCGGTTGTTGCATTTCAACTTTCCATTTTCGGTTCTTCCACAGAATCACATCCCCGGATTTGATGTGAAATCCCAACTCAATCAATTGGTTATTGACATAAACCTGAGACATGGAAATGGCTTTTTCCAGTTGTCGGCGAGAACCCAAACCACTTCGGGCCATGACTTTCTGGATGCGCTCGGAAACTTCTTCCGTTGCTGATGATTTGTTATTTTTTTTATTCAATTTTGTTGTCCTAAGTCAAGTTCAGGCATAAATGTGTCTATATCTTTGATTTCCGCTAAAGTCGGTAAATCCTGCAGGGATTTAAGATTAAAATAATCTAAAAACTCTTTGGTTGTTCCAAACATGGCCGGTTTTCCAGGTACATCACGATAACCTAAAACCCGAATCCATTCTCTGTCCATCAAAGTGCGGATGATGTTACTGCTAACCGCAACACCACGAACATCCTCAATTTCACCTCTGGTAATGGGTTGTCGGTATGCCACCAATGCCAGCGTTTCTAATAAAGCACGAGAGTATTTCTTCGGCTTTTCTTCCCAGAGTTTGGCAATCCATGGTTGTATGGATTGACGTGTTTGCAGACGAAATCCGCTCGCAACTTCAACGACTTCCAGTCCTCTGTCTTCGTAATCTTTTGTCAATTGCTCTAAAGCCTTGGCAACATCGTTGTGAGTCAATTCCTGTTCAACGAAAAGACTCTGCATTGTTTTCAAAGTCAGCGGCTCAGCTGATGCCATTAGTGCGGCTTCAATAATATTTTTAACTTGTTTGATTTCCATGCTTACTCCAAAGGCTTGATATAGATTTTTCCATAAGTTTCATTTTGAACCAAATCAAATACCTGTGTTTTTAATAATTCCAGAACCGCTAAAAATGTCACCACAACTCCATGTCGCCCTTCCGATGGCACAAATAAGGAATCAAAAGTCACCATTGACTTTCCTTTGAGAGCTGCTAATAAGGATATGACTTTATCCTTGACGCTTATACTTTCTCGTTCAATGGCATGAGACACTTTGAGGTCTGCTCGTGCTAAAACATCTTTAAAAGCCATAATTAAATCTCTCATGTCAACTTCCTGAGGAACGACATTGATTTGTTTGTTATCAAGATAAACACTGGCAACAACAAAATCACGATTTTCCTGAGGCATGTCTTCCAGATTCTGCGCAGCAGTTTTAAATCTTTCGTATTCCTGTAATCGTCTGACCAATTCCGCTCTGGGATCTTCTTCCTCATCATCTTCGGATATTGGTTTTGGCAACAGCATTTTCGATTTGATTTCAGCCAGCATCGCTGCCATCACCAGATATTCGGCAACCAATTCAAAGTCCATGTTCCTGATGAGGTTGATATATTCGATGTATTGATTGGTAATTTCGGCGATTGGAATGTCCAGAATGTTTAAATTCTGCCGGCGAATTAAATACAACAACAAATCCAAAGGACCTTCAAAGGCTTCCAGAATGACTTCCAGTGCATCCGGCGGAATGTACAAATCTGTCGGCATTTGTGTGAAAGGTTTCCCCTCAACAACCGCAAATGGCATTTCCGACTGAACTTGTGTTCTGGAGTTGTCAGACAAAATCAATCACTCCTTTTCCTTCGCGAATGACTTGCGGACCGTCATCGAGTAATTCAATCACAGTCGATGGTTCAGCCGGTGTGTAACCGGAGTCGATGATATACTCCAAAGCATGTCCAATGCGATCGTTGATTTCATCAGAATTTAGCTCATAATCATTGTTTTCCTGAATTTCCAACGAAGAACTCATGAATGGCTCTCCGATTTCTTCCACAAGAGCTTTCACCACTTCATGATCCGGTAGTCTCACACCAATAGACTTGCGGTTTTGATGTTGAAGTTTTTTCGGAACTCGACGAGTTGCCGGCAAGATAAAAGTATAAGCTCCGGGAGTGTGAGACTTGATAATTCCAAAAGCAATATTATCCAAAATTGCGAAGTCACTAATTTGGGAAATATTGCCGCAAATCACACTAAAAAAATGTTGTTTATCTATGTTTCTAATCTTTGCGACCGTTTTCGGTGCCTGCACATTATCCATCGCCCAACCGAGTGCATAACCCGAGTCTGTGGGATAGACAACAATTCCACCTTTTTGGATGGCTTCCGCCGCTTGTTTAATCAAACGTGGTTGCGGATTGTCAGGATGAACATAGAGAATTCTTGCCATTATTAAACCTTTACGAAGCGATTCTCATCACGATTTTTGGCAACTTCCTTTGGATTCCATACCTTTCCGTTCATAATCACCCACGCGCCTTCAGCTACAGTTTGCACTGCTGCTATGGCGCATCCGATATTAAAAATCGCATCCGAATTTTGAAACTTTGCAGGAGCTAAAGCTCCGGTTAATACAATTTTTTT
The DNA here is from genome assembly GCA_041395445.1 of Gammaproteobacteria bacterium. Classification (NCBI taxonomy): domain Bacteria; kingdom Pseudomonadati; phylum Pseudomonadota; class Gammaproteobacteria; species Gammaproteobacteria bacterium. Next base: position 272,550 of record JAWLAO010000001.1, read on the forward strand.
TCCTTTTAAATCAGAAAGATAATTTGCCGTCTCAACCATGGTATCTGTTCCGTGAGTAATAAGAAAATGCTCTTCTTCTGATTTTTCAATCACTTTTTTTATCAATTCACGATCATCATCAGTCATGTAAAGACTGTCTTTTTTCATTAACGATAATACCTCAAAATCAAACGCCACATTGAAAGAGTGCAATAACTCTCCAATGACCGGTTGTCCGATTTTGTATTCGCTAGCATCATCAAAATATAATTTATCGATTGTTCCGCCAGTCGTGATAATCTTCAATTGTTTCATTGAATCAATTTGTTAAAAATGAAAAAAACCTATTTTATACACAAATGCATCAAAACCCAATTCATATTTCATTAGATATGTTGCATAATACTGTTTGAGTATCAATAACCGTCAAATATGACAAAGTCATTCTATTTCATTGCAATTATAGTTTTCGCCTTTTGGAATTCGCAATTTGCTAATGCACAAACTATAGAAACCAAAGAATCAGAAATTACTGAAGTTTCAGAAATCACTGAACAACCGGTAATTTCACAGTTTGAACATCTCATTGATGCGGACACGATTGTTTACCAACTTCGCAAAAAATATGGCATTCAAGGCTCTATTCATCTCACTCAAGCTGTTTGGAATATTCTGAGTTCTTTTAATAATCAGGAACAAGCCCAAAGCATCTGGCAGAAAGCAATAGAAAATATCACTGAACAGGACTTTGTAAATCCAACAATTAATTTTCAATTCGAATATGGCAAAATTCTCAGTCAATATACACATGGAATGAATATTCAAACCTGGAATAACATGCGATCAGATTTTGATATTTCAGCGAAAAATTTGTTGGAGTTCCTCAATAGTGCTGATGATTTTGATGTTTATTTACAGCTTCCTAAAATTTGGCAAATCATTTTATCTGAAATCATCAAGCACGAAGAAATCAACTGGACAGAGGTCTTTGCAGAGACCTTTAATCTTTTTGACGAGTCAAAACCCAAAACAGATGATGAAAATACTGAAGGTAAAGTGGATTTAACCGAGCCACACAACAACACTTTGTCAGAATTATTAAAGTGGTACGAAAAAGAAGACAAACTCTCTGAATTGCCTGAATTACTTCAATCCGAAGGACTGGTTGCTGCAAATGACAAGAGCCTGTTTCAAAGTTTTTTACGCTTTTCATTAAACCAATCCTCTAATAATCTCATTGCCTCGGTTTTCAGTTGGCAGGAATTATCTTTTAACCTATACCGGGACAAAGATTTCTTTGCTGTTACTGATTTGAAAGATTTGCAAAGTTTTATTGAAATAAACAGTGCTTGGTTTACTGAAAAATCGGATGAATTGGCAAATGTAAATTCAGCTTTGTCTGAAATCATTTCGCAAAGTATTGATGAGTTAAAAACAGGATTTATCATCCCTGAAGCCAGTGAAGAATTGATTTTTAATCCGCAATTTAATAGTAAAATCCGTGGAATTTATCAACTGGTAGAACCTGGCTTTGATAGATATATGAATCTGCCATTTCGCCAAAAAATCATGCAAGAACTGGAAGTTTGTTTGAATATCAGTCGCGAACATGAGCCAAATCCACAGCAACCGATCTCCGAAAATCAATTCACCGGTTGTTTGTCGGACTTCGCCCGTGCCGCATTGGAAGAGGCTCAAAGCAGAGAATTAGCCGGCTCATTAACCAAAATAGATACCAAAGAAGCTATTGACCGAGCCCTGAATTTGCCCTACTGGCAAATTATTAACATCCTTTATGCAAACGAAGCCCAAAACGAATGTCTGGATGGTGAGCAAGAACTACCTAACCCGTTAGAATGGTCATTCGCTGCCGAATCTATTCTTTGGTTTGCTGATCGTTGGCCTGGACTTTTACATGCATATCCAGCAGTTAAACAAAAAATTAATGCTGTTATCAATCAAGGTGAGCGTCTGAATAAAAAACTGAGTTGTATCAACAATAACTATCAAGATCTTCTCAGTCGTCATTTCGAGAAAATTCAACAGTCATGGAAAAATAGCAAAGCCGAAATCAAGTTAGTTGCTAACGAATTTAACCAGCAAAATCTCAAAGAAGAAAGTGATGTGGACTTATTGAACGGTTTGCAGCAACAAAGTAACTACAAAGTCAAAGATGCACAAATTCAAGCCTGTCAGGCACAAACATCCTGTGGGGTCCGTATCGCTTTAGAGCCAACCCGAGCATTATTTGGATTGTTTCCCAATCATTTGTTGATTGCTGACCAATTAAAATTGGGTGAACTTAAACTCTGTTACGATAATGTCGGCTGGGAAAACCGCCGCGCGGCACCAACACATTTGGATAATGATAATGTGGCGAATTATTATGGGCATTTCAGCTTCAGTCTTAAAGGATTTTACAATGACGAAATCATCTTTGAGAAGAAACTCACCAGTGATGAAGAAAATCTTTACTTGTTTGGTTCCAGCGATGAATCTGTCTTGCAGCAATACTGTCCACTTGCCATTGTGGGAACAAATATCAACACATCTCTCAAAAGAGGCACATTTGGTCTGGTTCCGAACCGTTTGACTTTTTTGACGGCATCACGAGCCGACACATCCAAAATCTTAACATCAAACTGGCAAATTGGAAAAGAATGGAGAGATAAGTTTATAGGCTCAGAAGCCATTGCCGGTGTTGAAGTTATCAGCGTGAATCATTTGGAGGAACTAAGCCAAGATGTGCAACTGGCATTTCAAGGCAAATCCAAAGAGTTGGAAAAACTCATCTATCAAACATTATTAAATCAGATTTCTCAACCAACCGAGACTCAGAAAAAACTCACTCAAGGTTTGGCTGACTACGATCGCTCTATTAAATTATTCGCTGCGATGCTCTATTTTCTGCAACCGGAAGAATATTTATTAAGCGACAATATTCAATCGCTACTCTTTGGTAAAACACAAATTGCAAAAGTTGATGAAATAGCAAGACACTATCAGAATGAGCAAAGCATCACCGAATTTTTGGAGTTTATGGATGCCAATCTTAAAATAAATGAAAATAAATGGAATAATTTCCAAACTCTCGGGTCAAATGCAAGTCTGCAACAAACTTTGCTGCGTTTAAAATCTATCAAGTAAACACCAACAAAAAAACAACTATGAGAAAATTTAATTTCATCGCTATTGCTTGTCTATTTATCTACAGCCAAATTTCACTCGCGCTCAATCAAGATGATTTACTGGATGCAGATGATGCCTTTTCAGGGAAAATCACCAAAGTCACTATGGAAGATATTACTCTTCACTTTGATATAGCAGATAAATATTATCTTTACAAACATGCTTTCAAATTTCCAAATAGCGATGCATCTGTCGAGTTTGGCGAGGCTCAGATTCCTGATGGAGAAAAGAAACAGGACGAATTCTTTGGCGAGGTTGAAACTTATCACCACTCGATTGATATAATTATTCCTTATCAAAACCCACAGGTCAAACGCGAAACAACATTCAAGTTTCGTTATCAAGGCTGTGCGGAAGCCGGAGTCTGTTATCCGCCTGAGACCAAAACAGTCAATTTAACTTTACCGGTTCCACAAGCGGCAGAGCTTCACGGCAATGACCCTTTCTCTGCTAAAACTGACAGTTCTCTCGGTTTGGGAAATGAGTCAAACTGGGGAGGACAGATGGACGAAGTGTTGCCTGAAACCGAAGCATTCAAATTTGAAACCATTGCTCTGGATGAAGATACTTTATCGGCACGTTTCACTCTCAGCCCGAATGTTTATTTGTACAAGGATAAATTCAAACTGCTATCGCTAACAGACGGAATTTCCGTTGGTGATATTAAATTTCCGCCCGCAATTGTTAAAAATGACCCGCATTTCGGAGACGTTGAGGTTTACTTCGATTTGGTAGAAATTGAAGTCCAAATCAACCGAAATAACTCAGCAGAAAAATTGCAACTCCAAGCCGATTTCCAAGGTTGCGTGGATGAAGGAATTTGTTATCCTCCGGCAACGAGAACCATTGAAGTCCATTTACCTGCAAAAACACTTTCAAATCAAACGGATACCAGTTCTTCATCAGAACAAACTCTTTCAGAGCAGGATCAAATCACCGCAGACATTGAAAAGAATTCTTGGTTCATGACTATCATTAAATTTTTCGGGTTTGGATTGCTATTAGCCTTAACACCTTGTGTTTTCCCAATGATTCCAATTCTTTCAGGGTTGATTATGGGTCAAGGTGAAATCACTCGTTCCAGAGCCTTTATGCTTTCCCTTGTGTATGTTGTCGCTATGGCATTGGCATACACCGCAGCCGGTGTGATTGCAGGATTATTGGGAGCAAATCTTCAGGCTGCTTTACAAAAACCATGGATAATCATTTCTTTCAGTATGGTATTTGTGGCTTTGGCAATGTCAATGTTTGGTTATTACGATTTGCAACTACCGGCTTCTTGGCAAAATAAACTTTCCGGAATCAGTAACAAGCAAAAATCAGGTACTTACATTGGCGTCGGAATCATGGGCTTCCTCTCTGCAATCATTGTCGGACCTTGCGTAGCACCGCCTTTAGCCGGAGCGGTTTTGTATATTTCCAATACCGGTGATCCGGTTGTCGGTGGTTTTGCATTATTTGCCATGTCTATAGGAATGGGCGTTCCATTATTACTCATCGGTGCTTCCGCAGGCAAATGGATGCCACGTTCGGGTGGCTGGATGAATGTCGTCAAAGCCTTTTTCGGCATTGCCTTGTTAGCAATGGCGATTTGGTTCTTATCACGAATCATTCCTGGACGAGTCACTTTAGCCTTATTCGGAACTTTAGCACTATTATCTTCTGTTTTCTGGTTTAAATATGCCGTCAAAAACGGAGCCCAAGGCAAAACACTCGCATTGTTTTTTATCTTTAAACTTGCATTACTGGCTATTGGTGTAGTAGAAATTATCGGAGCCATCAAAGGGCACACCAATTTTATGCATCCGTTGACCAAGTTTGAATTCACGTTCACTAAAGTCAAATCCTATGACGATTTACAAAAAGCCATCAGTGAATCTGAAAAAACGGTTCTGCTGGATTTTTACGCTGATTGGTGCGTGGAATGCATCAAAATGGAATCAGCAACTTATTCTAAAGAACCGGTACAAACAGAACTGGAAAGATTTTTAGTTCTCAAAGCTGATGTCACAGATCAGGATGAAATCGACAAGGATTTAATGAAACGATTCAATATTATCGGACCTCCGGCGACACTGTTCTTTACCAATGGTAAATTGCAAAAAAGTTCCAGTTTCTTTGGCTTCAAAGGACCTGTTGAGTTTGTAGAACACTTACAAAATGTGAAATAACTTTCTATTAACCTTGAATACAAAGCCCGTAAGAATAGTCTCGGGCTTTGTAAAGACAAAATTATTGAATACACGTCTTACTTTTCTTGTTGAAATTGTATTCGACTCTTCTTCACATATTCTTGGCTTTGTGAATTCTTTTTGAAAAAGCATATAGATAAACCTAAAGTTTCTCGCTAAATCTGGAAAACAATAATATAACTGACTTATAATGACTAACTATGGCTATCAATTTCACACACTTTGGCGTATTGTTGATTTGCGGAATTAGAAATGATTAAATCTCCTGAAAAAAGACGCAAAACTTTCTGGCGACTATATTTTCTTATACTGTTCGCCTCAGTTCTAATATTGCTTCTCGCTACCTACTTCACTTGGAGGACCTTAGTTTCTGAGACCAAAACTGAACTTCAGTTCACAAATCGCATGGTTCAGTCATCGATGAATTCAATTCTTAAAATTGATGAAGCTCTACTCAAAGCAACTGGTGAACGTTTAATAGATGTTGGACTTTTCAACAATAAACAAAAAGCTATAGAAATTTTAGACACGTTACTTTCAAATAATCCGGCTTTCGCAGGGGTCGGATTAGCATCACTGGAAGGCGATGTTCTGATAGCCAGCTCAAATATGGATGCATCCAATATTCCAAACCTAAAATCGACTCCTGAAACATCCAAATCATTTCAGAAAGTTTTACAATCGAATAATCTGGTCATGGGCAGAACATATTATCTTGATGAACTTAAACAATGGGTTGCACCTATCCGATATCGAATATCAGATAAAAATCACAATGCCATAGCGATACTGGCAGGTGGAATCAAACTGACTGGTGGAAACAGCCCATGGGGAAGCCTATCTAACCAAAGTGATATAGAACTATCAATTGTCAGATCAGATAATTATTTTCAATACTACTTTCCCGAAACAGTTCTTCCAAATCAAGATATTTATTCCAAACCAATAAATGAAAAGTATTTATTAAATTTTGATAAAAATATGACAAAGCATACTGGATATGCCCGAAAAGATTTGCAATCCAACCCTAATTTAATTGTTAGCTTAATATACCCCCGCTACCCTCAAGGGTACTCAATAGCAGCAATAAGTTATGAGGGTACTTATGATCTTTTTATTCTCACAAAGAAAAACATAAGCAACCTTTACTCTAAGCTCCTGCCTCCAATCGGCTGGGTAGCTCTAATTCTGACCATTTTCAACCTGGTTTTGTATAAATTATTTAAGTATCACGAAAAAATACAATTGCAATCAGAAAAAAACTTAGCTTATTTAGCTGAGCACGACCAGCTCACAGGTTTACCCAATACCAGACATTTAATCAAAGTTTTTAATAATGTCATAAAAAATAAGTTTGATAAAGCCTGTGTAATGTTCATCGATCTTGATGATTTCAAGGAAATTAATGATTTGCATAGTCATGATATAGGAGATATGGTTATAAAATTAGTTTCTAAGAAAATTAATGCGTTTTATTCCAATAGCTTATGTATTCGTCAGGGTGGTGATGAATTTATCGTTATTTCAACAGATACCAAACAATGTATTCAAAAATGCGAAGAACTCTTACAACTAATTAAACAGCCTTTGCAAATTGATGAGTTAGAATTCTCTATCAGAGCTAGCGTTGGAATTTCAAACTACCCAAAAGATGGGAAAAATATGAACAACCTGTTAAGGAAGGCCGACATTGCAATGTATGAGGCTAAAAAGAACAGAACCGGTTATTTCGTATATGATGAAAGCTTAAATAAAAATAAAGATAAACAAGCATTAATCAGTAAAGAATTAAACCATGCACTGGAAAAAAATGAAATGCACATGGTTTATCAACCTCAAATAGATATAAAGAACAATAATATTATTGGCGTTGAAGCACTTATCAGATGGGAAAATGAAAAACTCGGTGATGTCAAACCTGATGAATTCATTCCGATTGCTGAATCAACCGGTTCAATTTACGATATTGGAGATTTTGTCATCAATCAGGTTCTTTCTGATTTCAATACACACTTTCACCAATTTATTGAAAGTTATTCCAAACAAAATGCAAAAAAGTTCAAAGTTTCACTCAATGTGTGTACAAATCAATTGGTTAGCAAAAGCCATATTAAGGGCATGATTTCTTTAATCAAGGAAAAGCTTCATGATGATATCAGGTTAGTTTTAGAAATTACTGAGTCAATCAATTTGGATAAAGTTGATAATATTGTCGAAAATCTCAATATAATAAAAGATTCCGGGTTGTCTGTTTCTTTAGATGATTTTGGCACCGGTTTTTCATCATTATCCCATATAATCAAGCTTCCAATTGATGAAATCAAAATAGATAAAAGTTTCGTTCAGGCAATAGTTCATGACAAACAAAGTGAAATTTTAGTCAAAAGTATCATTAATTTAAGCAGAAGTTTGGATGTAGATATCATCTCAGAAGGAGTAGAAACATCTCAACAACTCGAACATATGAAAAAACTAAATTGTCAGTATTATCAAGGTTTTTATTTTTCTAAACCAGTTGATAAAATGCAATTGCTATCTTATTTAAGTCAATTATAAATAATCAAATAACTCATTATATATTATGCTCAATTTCACATTTCAAAACCCAACAAAAATTCACTTTGGCGAAGGTCAAATCGAAAAAATTACCAACGAAATTCCAAAAGATTCTAAGGTTCTGATAGTCTATGGCGGTGGTTCTATCAAGAAAAACGGTGTTTATCAACAGGTTTCTGATGCCTTGGAGAACCATTCATGGCAGGAATTTTCAGGAATTGAACCCAATCCGCAATATGACACGGCAATGAAAGCTGTCGATATCATTCAACAAAATCAGATTGATTATATTCTGGCAGTTGGCGGTGGCTCGGTGGTTGATGCCGTAAAATTCATAGCCGCAGCTGCCAAATATCAGGGAGATGATCCTTGGGATATTCTCAGTAAAGGAGCAAAAGTCAAAGATGCGGTTCCGTTTGGTGTGGTGTTGACATTACCCGCAACCGGCTCAGAAAGCAATTCTGGCAGTGTCATGTCTCGCGGTGAAGATAAGTTGTTTTTTGGTTCTCCGTTAACGTTTCCCAAATTTGCTGTTCTTGATCCTTCAACCACTTTGACATTATCTAATAGACAAATTAGTAATGGTGTTGTCGATGCCTTTGTTCATACTGTTGAACAATACATCACTTATCCGGTCAACGCCAAAATACAAGACCGTTTTGCTGAGGGAATTTTACACACCCTTATTGAGGAAGGTCCAAAAGCTCTAAATGAAGAAACTAAAAATGATTTAGAAGTTCGTGGAAACATCATGTGGTCGGCAACAATGGCACTCAACAATTTGATTGGTTCAGGCGTTCCGCAGGACTGGGCGACACATATGATTGGGCATGAACTGACTGCTATACATCACATTGACCATGCCAGAACTTTATCAATCGTTCTGCCTGCAACATTAAAAATCTGCTGTGAAGCCAAACGGGAAAAGCTGATTCAGTACGGACAACGAATCTGGAATTTGAATGGTACTGACGCAGAAATTATGGATGAAGCGATTGCCAAAACCGAAGAGTTTTTCCGAACTATGCAAGTTCCGGTTCGGTTATCAGATGTAGGTTTAGATGAAACGACCATTGAACCGGTATTACAAAAGCTCCAACAACATGGTTTTACCGCTTTGGGAGAACATGGTACTGTTGATTTAAAAGTTGTTAGAGAAATTCTGAATACGGCACTGTAATGTAATAGACCCTGAAACAAGTTCAGGGCAACAAATTCAATACCTCTTCAAAGCCAAAAAGAGTAGTCATGCTGAATTTATTTCAGCATCTTCAAACCGATACCCTTCACCATGAACTGTTTTGATGATTGTTGGGTTTTGAGAATCCACTTCAATGCGTTTACGAAGCTGAAAAATATGTTGATCAATCGCTCGTGAATTGAACAAATAGTCATGTCCCCAGGCAACATCAGAGATTTGATCACGGCTGATCACTTTTCCCTTATTCTGAAAAAGCAATTGCAGAATTTTTATGTCTTTTGTTGAAAGCTCAATTGGTTGCTTATCACGATATGCACGATTGGCAGCCGGTGAAATTTTCAAATCGACCATAATGAAATCATCATTGTCACATGCTCTGGTGGATTGACGACGCATAATGGCATTGATGCGAGCCATCATTTCCCTAGCTCCGAATGGTTTGGAAATAAAATCATCGGCTCCCAGTTCCAAACCAACGACTTTATCAATTTCATCATTTTTGGCACTTAGAAATATGATAGGAATGCTTTTGTCTTTCTGTCTGATTCGGCGACAAAGTTCATAACCATCCATCACCGGCATCATAATATCAACAATCAATAAGTCATAAGCATTCTGCGAATAACTTTCCAGACCTTGTTGCCCGTCGTGCGCCGCATTCGCATCATGCCCTTCCAGTTGCATTAGCTGAACCAAACCGGATGCAATATTTATATCATCTTCAACTATTAAAATTTTATACATCTTTCAACTCCTTGATTGTTAATTGAAAACAAGCTCCTTTTTTGGAAGACGAAACCAGTTGCAAATCTCCACCATGAAGTCTGGCTAAATCACGAGCCAATCCCAAACCCAAACCGGAACCACTGGCAGTTGTCAATTTATTATGAATTCGATAAAAGGGTTGAAAAATCTTCTCTGCCAATCTGGATGAAATTCCCTGACCCTGATCGCAAACAATAATAGAAATTTTATTATTTAAATCTTTTGCATTGATTGTCACAACTTCAGATTCAGCAGCATATTTTTCAATATTGGATAATAAATTTCCGATAATTTGTTTGCAAATATCAACATCAACATTAACCTCTTTCTGAATTAAATTTTGCAAATCAATTTGAATATTCAACCTTTGAAAAGTGGGTTGAAAAGGTTCTATCGCCTGCTGAAGAAACTCGCCGAAATCAATGATCGTTGAATTTAACTGCAAGTTATTTTTTTCAAGTGAATTAAAGTTCAATACATTATTAATCAAACGAGTCAAACGCTCACTTTCTTGCTGAATAATGTTCAATGAACTACCGGAATTATTCGGAATATTTTGTTTTTCCAAAGTTCTTTCCAATAATTCCCCATGCAAGCGGATATTGGTCAGCGGTGTTTTTAATTCATGCGAAACCTGATTGATAAAGCTCAGCCTTTGCATCGCTTCTTGCTGCTCACGGCGTTTGATACGATAGAGAAAATAACTCAGCAGAAAAAGTAAAATCACCACAGCAGCTATGATAATTTGGAACAGATATTTTGACCAAAGCGTCAGTCCGGGAATTTTTGAATAAAACTGCACACTCCAGCCATTCAAAGGTGAGTTCAGTCCGCTTTGTAGTTGCATTTCGGCTGTTTCAGAAAACTTGTCATCTCCCCATTGGTAAAAGCTTCGTCCTTGATTATCCAGAATTCTTACAAAAGACAAATCATCAAATGCCGGTTGCTGGGATAAGAAATAAATAAATTCGGACATAAACATAGAGTTATTTAATTCCAGAAAATATTTTTTGTTCTTCGAGTTTATCCAGTAAATATAATTTTCTTTTTGTTGGTCATGCCAACTGAACCATCCCTGAGTTAACAAGTTTTCCTTTGTGGTCTTTTCATCTGCCTGTGCAATATTAGACAGCCAATGATGAGCATTTCGCTGCCGTGTAACGGATGCGGACTTCGGATAAACCAGAGCATCGTTTTCATCAATCACTAAAATTCCATGTAGCAAAGGATTATGTTGAATCTCTTCATCCAACTGTTCAAAACTATAGCCTGAAATTGGCGAAAACCGCTGATGATAGTTCTCAATAGTGTTATCAATATTTTTTTTGAACAAATCCAGAGATTGTTGCAAACGATTGATTTGAGTGATGCGAAGCTGTTGATCCTGCTGGCTAATCAGGACAGAGCCTAACCAGCCAACAGCACCAACTGTCAGAGTGAATAATATCAGTAATAGCAAATTACTTTTATTATTCATACTGTTAACTATTTATCCTCTTTTTTGACTTTTTGTGTGTCAATATTATGTTGTTTCTCACGAGCCATTTTTCTGTATTTATTCCAGTCAGATTCATCCAAGCTATCTAATAATGACTCCTCCTGCTTTAATTGCTCCTGCAATTTTTGCGGAGAAGAAGACTGCGACATTTGTCTCGATAGATTAGAAATATTTTCTGCTTGCAGTTCTTTAGCTTCTTTCAGCAAACCTTTATCACGCAATTGTACAACTTTTTTGGAAAGCTCGTTGGCTTCATACGAACTGACATTGTCATAAATTCCGGTGTTTTTGCTTTTCTCTACAACATCTTTGCGATCGGTGTAAGTCACAGCCACGTCATTTCGGTGCGATAATTTTTGTTGAGATGCCGAATCGTTGTAAGAAATTTCAACATCAGCAACCGATAATTGATTACCACTCACTCCTTCAGGAATCATCAGCTCAACTGTCAAATATCTTTGCTGATTTCCGTAAATTTGGCTAAATCTTGTGGTGACAGTTTGACCGGATACGTTTTCGTCACGACCCAGAATTCTTAATGGTTTCACACCATCTTTGCAGATAATGTTGATGTCGATATCTTGTGCCACGACTGAAAAAATATCTCCGAGTTCGGAATCAAAAACTTTAGCCAGTTTATCGGCATCTTCCACAAAATAGTGATTACCATCGCTATGACCGGCAAGTTGAGTCATTAAATCTTCGTTGTATCCCAAACCCAAGCCAATGGTTGAAACACTGATTCCTTGTTTGATGAGAGCTCTGCCCAGTTCTGCCAGTTCATGAGGTTTACTGGGACCAATATTTGCCATACCATCCGATAAAAGAATTACACGATTGACTTTATTTCTGTCGAGAAATTTTTTGACTTCATAGCTGCCCTGAGTCACTCCGGCAAATAATGCGGTGGAACCACCGGTATTGATGGAACGTACAATATTCAAAAGTTGTGCCGGATTTTGCATGGTCGCCGCCGGCCACAAAACCTGAGCTTCATCATCATAAACAATCAATGATGCCACATCATCTTTATTCAGTCTTGAAATCGCCATTTCTAAAGCCTGTTTTGCCTGCATCAGCTTAATTCCTGACATGGAACCGGACCGATCCAAGTACAAAAGCAATGTTGGTTTGTGGACGTTTCACCTCATTAAACCATTAGGCAATCCGGTGATATTGATATTGAGATAAGCCTTTTGCGGAGCTCCTGCCAGAACTTTTAAATCCGACAATGCCACATCAAACTCCAAAGATTTAGGGCTCGCAAAAGAGTTTCCGGCAACAAGCAGAACTAATAAAGTGAGTACGATTTTGGTAAGTGTTTTCATTTTTTTCACCACAAGTTAATAAGTGCTGCCAGAATACATCTTTAATTTAAGCAAGTGGTTATGAGCTTGCAAGAGTTTTGTTAGAATTTTGTTAGGTCCTGTAAAACCATTGATAAAGAACCTATTGTTTTCTGATGAAACCAGACTATTATTCAGTCTCTAGAGAATTAATCTCTCCCTGACAATGATTGAATTTTTTCATCAGAGAGAGATTTGAGGGAGAAGATTATTAACCTTTTTGTTTTAGAAACAGTTTTTGCACCAGAACATAAAACATCGGAACAAAAAGTATCGCAATGACCGTTGATGCAATCATACCGCCCATAACAGCGATACCAATAGCATTCTGACTGGCCGCACCAGCGCCATCTGATATTGCCAGAGGGGTAACACCAAGAATAAATGCGAGTGACGTCATGATAATAGGACGAAAACGCTGTTTGGCTGCTTTCGCTACAGCTTCAAACAGATTCATACCTTGATCTTTTAACTCCTTGGCAAATTCCACAATCAATATGGCATTCTTAGATGCCAGACCAACGGTTGTTAACAATGCCACCTGAAAGTAAACATCATTTGCCATTCCGAAAAACTTACTGGCAATCACAGCCCCTAATACCCCCAAAGGAACCGTAAGGATAACTGCAAAAGGAACAGCCCAGCTTTCATAGAGAGCTGCTAGCGACAAGAAAACAATCAGGACTGAAAGTGCGTATAACATTGGTGCCTGAGAACCGCTTTGTTTTTCTTCATAGGATAAACCAGTCCATGCCAATTCTATACCTTCAGGCAGTTGATCAACAATCTTTTGTATTTCATCCATTGCTTCACCGGTACTGACACCCGGAGCTGCACCACCTTGAATATTCATAGAGGACTCACCATTAAACCGTTCCAGTTTTGGTGAACCATAAACCCACTCGGTGGTAGCAAAACGATTAAACGGAATCATTTCTCCTTGTGCATTGGCTACATACCATAAAGATAAATCTTCAGGATTCATCCTAAATGGGGAATCTGCTTGAATGTACACTTTTTTAATTTTACCTTTATCCAGAAAGTCATTTACGTAGCGTGAGCCCCATGCAATTTGCAAAGTATTATTGATATCGGTTAAGGATAGCCCCATTGCGGCTGCCTTTTCATTATCAATATTGATTTTAAACTGGGGGACATCGTTCAATCCGTTAGGGCGCACGCCTTGCAGTTTGGGATTTTGTGCGGCAGCTCCCAGCAATTGATTTCTGGCATTCATCAGGGTTTGATGACCCAAACCGGCACGATCCACCAATTGAAAATCAAAGCCTGATGCATTCCCCAGCTCCTGAATTGATGGGGGATAAAATGCAAAAGCGCTTGCATCTTTTATTTGAGTGAATGCTCCGTAAGCCTGACCGGCAATTGAAAACACACTTTGATCGTCCCTGGTGCGTTTAGACCAATCAACCATACGCACAAATCCCATAGCAGCATTTTGGGCCGCACCACTGAAACTGAACCCGACAACCGTAAACATATGATTGACATTTTCCTGCTGGGCTCCGAGCATATAGTCTTCAACTTGCTTGACTGACTCCAGAGTCCGTTCTGCGGTTGCACCGGATGGAGCGTTCACCATAACAAACATGGTTCCCTGATCTTCATTTGGCAGGAATGACTTTGGTAAGCTGATAAACAGGTAGCCCATGATTGCCAGGAGCAAACCATACAACAGGATAAACCGCATCACTCTTCTGGACATATAGGAAGCCGTGCTCTCATAACCGGATCTCAAAGCGTTGAAATTGCGATTAAACCAGCCAAAGAAACCAGTGGTTTTACGCTGGTGGGCTTCTTGTTCCTGTTTCAGGAAGGTGGCACAAAGAGAGGGAGACAAAACCAGAGCAACAAGAACAGACAACCCCATTGCAGAGACAATCGTTATAGAAAACTGGCGATAAATAGAACCTGCCGAGCCGGAAAAGAACGCCATTGGAATAAACACTGCCGATAACACAACCGCTATACCAACCAATGCTCCGGTAATTTGGTCCATTGATTTCTTTGTGGCTTCCTTGGGAGAAAGGCCTTCTTCACTCATAACCCTCTCCACATTTTCAACCACAACAATAGCATCATCTACTAGCAATCCAATTGCCAGCACCATGGCAAACATGGTCAAAACATTAACCGAATACCCAAACGCGGACAATATTGCGAAAGTTCCCAGCAATACAACAGGAACCGCAATTGTCGGTATCAATGTTGCTCTCAGGTTTTGCAGGAAAAGCAACATGACCAGGAAAACAAGGACAATGGCTTCAACCAGCGTCTGAATTACCGAATTGATTGATAGTTCAATAAATGGAGTGCTGTCATAAGGATAAATCACTCTGACATTTTCAGGGAGAAACTCAGACAATTCAGCCACTTTTGCTTTAACTGCATCTGCGGTGTCCAGAGCATTCGCACCCGTTGCCAGAGATAAAGCCATACCAGTAGCCGGCATCCTTTTATATCGGGCAATCGTACCATAGGATTCTGAACCCAATTCAACCCGCGCCACATCACTCAAACGAACCTGACCCCCATCAGAGTTGACTCTCAGAATAATGTTTTTAAAATCCTGTACACTCTGCAACCTTGACTGCGCTGTTACCGTCGCATTGATTTGTTGCCCTGAAACAGCAGGCAAAGCCCCCAATTGTCCGGCCGAAATATCAGTATTTTGTTGTCTGATAGCATTTTGAACATCTACCGGCGTCATTCCGTAACTAAACAATTTTGAAGGGTCCAGCCAGATCCGCATCGCATGTTGGGAACCAAAAATACGGACACTTCCTATACCATTGATCCGGGATAAAGGATCACGAAAATTGGATGCCAGAATATCCCCAAGATCACCCTGACTTAAAGTTCCATCCTCTGCATACAATGCCACCACCATCAAAAATGTATCGTTTGATTTGGTCACAGTCACACCCTGAGCCTGGACTTCTTGTGGTAACAAACTCAATGCACCCTGTACTTTGTTTTGGGTTTGTACTTGTGCAATATCAGGATCGACACCCGGTTCAAATGTGATATTAATAGTCATGGAGCCATCCTGGCTGCTTGAGTTGTAATACCTTAACTGATCAATCCCTGTTAATCTTTGCTCAATGACCTGAGTCACAGCATTCTCGACTGTTTCCGCCGAAGCTCCGGGATAGAAGGCACTGATTGCAACTGTCGGAGGTGCAATTTTAGGATATTGCTCTACCGGCAGTGTTCTAATCGCAAGCACACCTGCAAGCATAATGATAATTGCAATCACCCATGCAAAGACCGGGCGCTCAATAAAAAATCTAGCCATGATTTATCCTCCGGTATGAGACGATGACGACTGATTTTGCCAGGGAGATGTTTCAACCGTCGCACCCGGAGCGAGACGTTGGTATCCTTCAATCACAATTTCTTCTCCATCCTGCAGTCCATCAATAACCACCCATTGGTTACCTTCTGCCCGGTTAACAGTCAAAACACGCGGATTGACCTGTTTGTTTTGGTCCACGACCCAAACACTCAAATTGCCGTCAGCGGTTCTAGTTGTTGCCCGTTGCGGCACTAACAGTCCGGATCTTTCACCGAGTAAAATCTCCGCATTGACAAATAAGCCAGGTAAAAGTGTACTGTCATCATTATTCATCAATGCTCTTAAACCGACCGAGCCTGTGCTTTCATTGACATTCACATCTGAAAATTCAAGAACTCCTGATGGTGGCTGATTCCTGTTTAATCCGGTCAGCTCCACTTTTATCTCTGCTCCCGTATTGATTTGTTGCTGAACCCATAATGCCTGTTGACCAGAAACCTGCATATCCACATATATGGGATTCAACTGAGTGATGACAGCCAGAGCTTGTGACTGACTGGCCGTTACCAATGCACCGACAGTCAGATTGGATTTGCCAATTCGACCTGATATTGGTGCATAGACATGGGTATAATCGACATTAATTTGCTCTAAATCAACTGCTGCCTCTGCTACTGAAATAGCCGCTTTTGCCTGATCCAGTTCAGCAATAACATCATCCAGATCCTGTTGACTGACTGCATTTTTGGCAACCAAAGATTTAATTCTGTTGTATCTTGATTTTGTTGCTTTGAAATTTGCTTCCGCGCTCAACAAGTTCGCTTCCGCACTTTTCAGATTGGCAGTATACTGAGCATCATCCAGCTGATACAACTGCTGGCCTTTTTCGACATAGGCACCTTCTTTAAACAAACGCTCCTTAATAATGCCTGTCACCTGAGGCCTGACCTGTGATTGCTTAAAAGCTGAGGTTCTTCCCGGTAAAGTCATGGTAAGCATAATCGGTTCTGTCCTCATGACTGCTGTAGAGACTTTGAGTACCGGTTTCCCGCCTGCATAAGCTTGTTGAGAACCTGCGTCCTGACTGTTGTTTTTATAATAAAAGAAACCAGCAACAGCTATAACCGCAACAACGATGGCAGAAATTGTTTTTTTATTCATAATATTATTTATTTTTGAAAATTGAGTTACTAAATGAAACAAAACTCAATACAGAAGACGGAGTAAATCCCCGCCCGTAAAGTTTTAAGCTTTGCATCGTTATTTTATAAAAACAGATTATACATACACGGATGTATGTTGTCAAGCAAAGATTCATTTGATACAATGCCCGGTATGCGTAAAACCAAAGAACAAGCTCAAAAGACAAAAGAAACCATTCTCATGGCGGCACTGGACTGTTTTTCAAAGAAAGGGTATTTCAATACTTCACTTGATGACATTGCCAGATCAGCGTCAGTCACCCGGGGAGCCGTTTACTGGCATTTTAAAAATAAACCGGAAATATTCGACGCTTTGCATGATTCATTGCATCAGCCTTTTATCCAGATGATTACACAGGATTTGGAAAAATCAGATGACCACCCGCTCAAACAACTGGAGCATCTGGTGATTTTTATGCTGAAAAATTTAGAGTCTAACAAGACCACAAAAAGAACTTTGAGACTATTTTACCAATGTGATTATTCCGGTGATTTATTGCAGTTTAAACAAAAACATCAGGACAAAAAAATAAAAAGCCTAGAGTTGCTATCTTCCTATTTTGAAAGGGCACAAAAAAAAGGGCAACTTACCAAAGAAGCCAACCCTGAAATCCTGACACTCACCTTACATTGCTTTTTACGGGGAATCCTGTATGAATACCTGATAGGTTCTGATTTAATCAGCATGGAAAACCATGCTCACTTGCTGGTCACCCAATTATTTAAAGGCCTTAACACCAGTCAATCCCTGACTAACAAAAAATAAACTGCTTTGTGTTTTGACGGTCAAACCTGATGCATATGTATGTCTCTCTGCGGAAAAGGAATTTTAATTCCTTGCTCTTCAAATATTTGCCATATAGAAAGCAACAATTCACTCCTTACTCTGAAAATTCCTTCGTTGATATCCTTAACCCAAAAAAATAGGATAAAATTTATTGAACTGTCTGCAAATTCAGATACATAACAAACCGGTGGTTTATCCTTGGAGCTGTCTTTATGATTTATCGCCATATCAGTAACCAACTGCAATACTAATTTTAAATCACTTCCATAAGCAACTCCGAACGGAATATCAACTCTTGCAGTATTATTTGACATCGTCCAGTTTGTTACTCTGTTGTTGATAAACTCTTCATTTGGCACAATCATTTCTTTCTGATCCAAGCCCTCAAGGAGAATATGGCGGGGTTTGATTTTTTTAACATAGCCACGAGTTCCGTCATTCAACTCCAGTAAATCTCCTTCTTTGATAGCATCTTCTGAACTTAAAATAATTCCACTAATAAAGTTGGAAGCAATTTTTTGCAAACCAAAACCTAATCCAATACCGATAGTTCCACTAAAAATAGCCAATGCAGTTAAATCAATTCCCAGATTGGAAAGGATAATCAGAAAGGAAACAAAATATAGAGTGATTTGCAGAAACCGGATGATCAATAACCGTGTGGAAGCCCTGAAAGACGATTTCGTATTTAAGTACCTTTCAACAATACCTATAAAAAGACCTACCGCCCAAAAAAGCAAGACTATCATCAATATCGTTTGAACAATTTGTAATAGTGTGAGTTGATAACTACCTATTGTAAAACTTGAATATCCAAGCTCTAATACTTTTTTGACCGAATCCGGTAAAAGATAGCTGGCTATTGTTAAGGCCAGTAATATAGCGAAGCTAAAAATTTGTAGAACGGGCTTTTTTGATTTTTTCATAATATCCAAACCTGATATCTAAACCTAAGAATAATCCACTAATACCATTTTTTGTGCTTGAGCCACATGATAATTGAAACGATGATTGTTATCATCGCTCCTAACAGCACAAAATATCCGTATTTAAACTTTAATTCCGGAATATTTTCAAAGTTCATTCCGTAAATACCAGCAAGAAAACTAAGTGGCACAAAAAGTACCGAAACAATTGTCAGTACCTTCATAATATTGTTCAAACGATGTGACGCGAGTGAAAGATAACCATCAATCAAATCCTTACAATCCTCGTAAAACAACTGACTGAATGATTTGAGCCTTTCCAGAATTTCAATGATGTAGGAAATTTTGTTATGCCAGTGTGAAGTGCTTTCTGCATCATAATATTCCAGCATTTCAGCAAAGGACTCTCGATGATAAGCTGAGTATCTTCTCAACCTTTTTAGGCGCAAACGATATAATGTCAAATCATTTAAAACACTATCATTAGTGTTTTCAGACAAATTATCAGCGACATCGTCCAAATCCGATTCCAGATTGGAAATAATTGGCAAATAACGTTCGAATATTTTTTTATTGACCGACAAAACAATATCAAGTGGCGACTCTGGTGTCTCAGTTCCTTTGTCAATATGCTTGTGAAATCCCTCAATACTCATGGATTGATTGTCATGAGTTGTGATAAGAACCTTGTCATTAAAAAGAAAACGGATACGAATGGTATCAAAATCAATGTCATTACTTTTTGAATCCAACCCCTTCACCTGAAGCAGTGTTTGCCCTTTTTTATGTACATATCTGGATGGAACTCTCTCAGAGGATCTGACCCAGCCAAAAGCGATATCCAGCTTAAGTTTTCTACAAACTTTTACAAAGTCAGAAAGTTCCTCTTCAAAGAAATCAAGCCACAGCCAACTCCCTTCAGGAATGTCCTCATAATGTTTGGGAACATTATTGATTGATAAATAGGCACTCCCGTCAAAATAATACGCTTTCATTGTTTTCCAAAACTCACAATAAATATTGTTGCCCAGTATTGCACATGCTGATTTTAAAAACAAATTTAATATAAGAAACTGTCACCGGATATCCGCCTCAATCACTTCGCCAAAAATTTAATCCCTTCGGTGATTCCTGAAATTGTCAGAGGAAACATTTTGTCATCAAAAATTTGCTTTATCATCTGTGTACTTTGGGTGAATTGCCAGTAGTTTTCCGACACCGGATTGAGCCAGATGGCTTTGTCCCACTTTTCCTTAATTCGTTGCAACCACAATTGACCGGGCTCCTCGTTATTGTGTTCCACACTGCCATTTTCATATATCAGTTCCCACGGTGACATGGCCGCATCACCAACAAAAATTACATGATAATCACTGCCGAAAGTGTGCAGAACGTCTTTGGTATCCACACCCTCATCATAACGACGAGCATTGTCGCGCCACAGAGATTCATATACGCAGTTGTGAAAATAGAAATATTCCAGATGTTTAAACTCGGTTCGAATCGCTGAAAATAATTGCTCACACATTTGCACATAACGATCCATCGAACCGCCGATATCGAAAAATACTAACAATTTCACCGCATTGTGACGCTCTGGAACCATTTTGATATTCAACAATCCGGCATCTCTGGCTGTGCTTTTGATGGTATCATCCAAATCCAGTTCATCCGCCGAACCGGTGCGAGCAAATTTCCGCAGTTTTTTCAAAGCGACTTTGATATTGCGCGTTCCCAACTCACAATTATCATCCAGGTTGCGATATTGCCTTTTCTCCCAGACTTTCACCGCACGATTGTGCTGGCTTTCACCACCAATACGCACGCCTGCCGGGTTATAACCACCATGTCCAAAAGGTGAAGTTCCGCCGGTGCCAATCCATTTATTACCACCGGCATGTTTCTTTTTTTGCTCTTCCAAACGCTTTTTCAGTGTCTCCATGATTTTATCCAAACCACCCAAAGCCTCGATTTTGGCTTTCTCCTCATCACTCAGATGTTTCATAAACTCCTGCTTGAGCCAGTCCTCAGGAATCTTCGAAATATCCAAATCATCCCGGCTTTCCAAGCCCTGATAATACTTCCCAAACGCCCGGTCAAAGCGATCAAAATATTTCTCATCCTTGACCAGACACATCTTCGACAACTGATAAAACTCATCCATACTGCCAAACGCCAGATTGTTCTGCAACGCCTCAATCAACGTCAATAACTCCTGAATACTAACAGGAACTCTGGCTTGTTTGATTTGGTAGAAGAAGTTTATGAGCATTTTTTACAATTAATAATGTGTAATTAGTAATTTGTAATTATATGAACTTAATTTGATTTGCAAAAGGGGCATATAGGTTTTTAGAAATGTTTGGATATATCTATGCTATTGTGTAAGACTCTTACAATCAAAACTAGCTCATTCTCATCTTGATAGAACACTATATGAGAACCAACTTCAACCCTTCTTAAGCCTTTTTTAATGATATCAACTTTACGACCCTGTATATTCTCGTTCACAATCATTGAAATTTTAGAGTAAAGGTCTTTTATATTTTTTTTAGCCTGATTAAGACCTAAATTTAAAATCGTATATTCATAAATTTCACTAATGTCTTTATCCGCTTCTTCCGTGAATTTACAGTTTTCCATCATTCCTTAATTTATCTTCAACAGATTGAATAATTTCATCAAATGATCTCTCACTAACACCACTATCAATTCCTTTCTGAATCGCTTGTTGCAATGCTATCAACTTTTGGTTCTCTGCTTTATCCCTTCGGATTAAATCACGTAAATATTCACTGTCATTACCATAATCACCAAATGATATCCTGGATTTTATCCACTCATTTTGCTTTTCTGTTATAGTTATGCTTTTTTTTATTAAGCTCATTATATGCACCTATGGTAGTATATATTAGTATATATAACCCGTGGTGCATTTAGGCAATTTTAATTTTTAAATTGTTAATATTACGATTTTCGGAGTGGTTGATAAATTGAATTACAGTTAAAGCCGTTAACTTTGAAAGTATTCTGGATTTGAACCCATCAAATGTTTTTGCATAATTTCTGCGAATCATAAATTGGTCGCAAAGCTGAGAAAACAAAGTCTCAATTCGTTTCCTGGTTCTTGAAAGTATCCAATGCATCTTTCTGAAGTTAAACTGATTTTTACGCATAGGAACCTCCAGCCTAATTTCCCTCGTTTCAAATAAATCAAGTTGAATGCTATGACTCAGGTAACCTTTATCACCAATTAAATAACAACTTTTAAGCTGTTCTTTAACATCATTCAGATAATGGATGTCGTGGACATTAGCCGGTGTCAAATCAAAACTTTTGAAAACACCGGCAGAAGAGCATACTGAATGAAGTTTGTATCCATAGAAGCTCATTTTTTGAGATGCACAATACCCATGATTGGGTGATGAGTTCATATCCTCTTTGCAGATTGTTGACCTAGCGGCACGGCTCATTTTGCAGACCTCCAAGGGCATACTGTCGATGACAAAGTGCTTGTCATCGCCAATCATTGCCTCTGCCATTTTCTTCCTAACTTGTTCAATATAAAGGAATAATCCACGCTTTCTTCTGTTATATACGGTTCTTTCAATTTTATCCAGAAGGTACTGAGGCAGTTTGTTAAACAAGTCTCTTTCGGAGTCAATTCCCAGGTATTCTGATGTAATATTGATTGCAATTAACTCAATATCGCTTAGTTTTGGAGTTCTAATTTGATTTAAAAAGTTCTTTTGGGGTTCTACTTGGTGCAATGTATTTAATATTTTGGTATAACTAGATTCTAAGTTACTCATTTTGTAGTGTATTTTGGATGTTGAGAATCCTAAATATACACGGCTTTTGCTAATGAGTAACTTACTTTTTTAGCTTTTTGCTAAATGCACTACGGGTATTTTAAACTCTGAGTACAACTTTCACGTAGACATTGAGAGCGAGCCAAAATAAAAAGAGAGTATCAAAAACACCCTCCTCGTATCTTAACTAAAATAATTATCAAAACATTGCTTCAAAGCCATTTGCAAAAATCACATCATTCACTAAAGGATCAGTCGTGCGATCAAGTTCAACAGATCCAACATCACACAATAATAACCCTCCATTACTACCATCGAGAGGTCTTACGCCTCCTCTTTGATCTTCGCTTCCGCAATTGGCATTAACAAAGTCAACAATCGGACTATCAGGAAGAATCATTAAAGTTGGAGTAAATCCTCCCCAATCAGCCAACGAGCCATTGAGTGGATTATCAATATTTTCCAGATTATCCATTCCAGAAAAACCACAATTTCCATCGGTACTGGCGTTAAAATTACCAATAATATCCACTTCATTGGCAGGTAAAAACTGTAAGTCATTACAATTGCTTGCAATGTTGTTTGCAAACAAACTGTATTTAATTTGCAATTGAACCTCACCAGCATGATCAGGGTCTCTGAAAAAACGCAATCCGCGACCGGGATGATTGGCAATTGTTGATTTATCAATAACTGTTATACCTTGATCCGAATAAATTCCCGAGTATTTGTTTTGAGCAACTGTTGAATTATAGATTAAAGTGGTTGGTTGCGGAGCTGCATTTCCGTTTGGGTTTGCATGAATGGCATACGTTCCGTTTAGCAATGGAGCATTCCCTGAATTTGTAAAAAGCGTTCCATTATGAGCAACGGTTGTGCTTAATAACCACATCACATGGCGATTTAATATGGCATCGCCTCTGGCTGTGAGATTGATTGGAGTATTTTCATCGGTGATTGCGTTATGATGCAAATAGCTGTTTTCTAGCAAAACATCTCCATCATTAAAAACCGCTCCGCCACGATTGGCGAGATTATCAACAAATTTCACATCGTCTGTGATAAAGATTCCATTATCTTCTACTTTAACGGCACCACCTTCAAAAGTGAGTGCGGTGTTGGCAGCACCATTTTTCAATGTTCCATTCTCCAATGTCAGTTTTCCACCATCATGAACATGAAAAATACGGTCTGTACCATTGCCGTTGATTACGAAGCCATCAATTCCATTGATAATGGTAATTTCACCATAAATATCCAAGTCACCACTTGCTGCATTGTCTTCATTCTCACCAAGAACATTGAGAACAAACTCACTTCCTTGAGGAACTAAAATAGTATCAGCTCCCACAGAAGCATTCGCTTCCATGATGGCTGCTCTTAGTGAACAAACATCGCCAACCATGTTGACTCCTGCACAAGTTCCGTTAATTCCTGAATCTGGTGCATCTTCAAATCGGTCAACAACAAAGAAAGCTGAGTGGGATTGTTGGGAAATTAGTAATATAAAGAACCCTAGAATGAGTGTTGTATTAATTTTAATAATCGGCATTTTTTTATCTCCAGTTAGTATTACCTGCAACATTCGATAAAAAATTAGATTTGTTTAAACTTTTTTAAAAATATTAGGAGAAAAGACAAAATGACTCTAATTCTGCAAACCAAGTCACAGAATTTAGAGCCATGCAAATTTAAAAAATAGTGATCAAAAAGGATTTCGAGTTAAACTCTATGTTTTAAGCGGTCATGTAAAACCACTATGGTGTGTCCCCGCACCTCAAGATCACCTTGATCTTCCAGGTCCTTCAAAACACGACCTGCCATTTCACGCGAACATCCGACGATTTTAGCAATCTCCTGACGTGAAATTTTAATTTGGATTCCATCGGGATGAGTCATAGCAGCCGGCTCACCACATAAATCTAATAAAGTTCTGGAAACGCGATTTGTGACATCAAGAAAAGCCAAACGATGTACTTTACGGCTGGTTTGTAATAAACGATGTGTCAATTGAGTGCCGATAAAATAGAGAATTTGAGCAGCATCTCCTTTGAGCTCATTCAGCATTAAATGTCCAAGCCTTTGATAACCGATTTCCGCAAGTTCTGATTTTTCACGGGTTTTAACCATCACTTCACGTTTTTCAGTGCTCATAAACAGGCCCATTTCACCGATAAAATCTCCGGCATTCAAGTAGGCAAGAATTAATTCCTTACCTTCCTCATTTTCATAAGAAATAGTAACTGAACCTGAAACAATGTAATAGAGAGTGTTTGCTAAATCTCCGGGGCGAATAATGGTTGATTTTTTGGGAAATTTTCGACGATGACAATAGTCTAAAAAACGAGTCAATGCTTCCACATCGAGTTTAAAGAAATTGGTGTTATGCACCCTTTCACCGAAATAAAGCTCATCCGAGCCATGACCTTGCTTAAATATGTCTTTTTCCATTCCCATAACAAATCTTGATTACTCGATTAGTAATGATAACTCCTAAATTGAGTAATATCTATAAAATTTGGTTTTCTTTTTTGATTTTAATTTTTACCTTACACTGAGAATGTATATGAATTAAAATACGCTTTTGAGACAATTTTGCTAGTAAAACACGATGTCAATCAACTTATATAATACGAAAACAGGTCAAAAAGAGACATTCACACCTATCAATCCGAACTCTGTCACTATGTATCTTTGTGGCCCGACAGTTTATAATTATGCACATATCGGTAATGCCAGACCGGCTGTTGTTTTTGATGTTTTATACCGGTTGTTGAAATATCATTATCCCAAAGTAACTTACGCCAGAAACATCACTGACATTGATGACAAAATAAACAACTCAGCAAAAGAACTTGGTGTAAATATCAAAAAATACGCTGAGAAGTACGCAAAAATTTATAATGACGACATTTCCAAACTGGGTGTTTTACCTCCGGATATTGAACCTTATGCAACCCAACATATTCCGCAAATCATTGCTATGATTCAGGCCTTGATTGAGAAAGGTCATGCTTATGCCGCTGAAGGACATGTCCTTTTTGCTGTTGAAACCTATGATAAGTACGGTTCTCTATCAAACCGAAATATTGAGGATATGATTGCCGGAGCCAGAGTTGAAGTTGCTCCTTATAAAAAACATCCTGCCGATTTTGTCTTATGGAAACCATCAGATGATGATTTGCCGGGTTGGAACAGTCCTTGGGGAAGAGGTCGTCCGGGTTGGCATATTGAATGTTCAGCCATGTGTAAATCTCATCTTGGTGACGTGATTGATATCCATTGCGGAGGCAGAGATTTGATTTTTCCACACCATGAGAATGAAGTGGCTCAAAGTTGTTGTGCTAATGGCACTGATTCTTTTGCAAATTATTGGCTCCACAACGGCATGATAAACATGGGACAGCAGAAAATGTCCAAGTCTCTTGGAAACATTCTTCTGATTAAAGACGTTGCTGAACAATACAAAGGCGAAGTCATTCGCTGGCTGTTGCTGAGTGCACAATATCGCCAAACCGTTACATGGTCTGAGGAGTCAATTCATAAGTCACAGAAAACCTTAGACCGTATTTATGCCACGTTGCGTGATAATCAATCAGTTTCAGCAAATATTGGTAATGAAAATATTCCTGAGGAAGTTGTAAGTGCTTTGGATGATGATTTAAACACGCCAATGGCATTTGCTGAAATCAATAAAATTGCCAAGTCTTTAGCAAAAGCTGACACTGATTCAGACAAACAAAAATACAAATCACAATTGCTCAGTACCGGCAATCTGCTTGGACTTTTTCAACAAGACCCGGAAGATTGGTTCAAGTCCGAGGATATTGATAGAGATAAAATTGAACAACTCATCAAGGAAAGAGATTTGGCAAGAGCTAATAAGGATTGGTCCAAATCGGATGAAATTCGTGAACAATTAAACGATATGAATATTATTTTGGAAGATTCACCCGAAGGAACACGCTGGAGCGTCAAAAAATGAAGACTCAACAGGAAATAATTGACGATTTTTCAATCTTTGATGATTGGATGGAAAAATATCAGTATATCATCGACTTGGGAAAAGAACTTCCTCCACTTGCAGAAGAAGAAAAGATAGAAACCAATAAATTACAAGGCTGCCAATCACAAGTTTGGGTGGTTTCTGATATCAATGATGGAAAGATTCAGTTCAGAGCCGAAAGTGATGCTGCTATCGTTTCCGGTTTAGTGGCTTTGGTTTTGAGTGTCTATTCCAATCACACACCTGATGAAATTTTAAACCTTAAGCCGGATTTTATTTCTGAGATTGGTTTGGATAAACATTTATCACCAACCCGAAGCAATGGCTTGTCTTCACTATTGAATAGAATTAGAGAAATTGCAGTTTCTCATCAATGAAAGATAAGAGTTACTGAATAGAAATTCTTTTAGAGACCTTTGCTCGATTCTACGGCTTTGTTAAAACTGACTATAAAATAGCAGATTAAGACTTGAATTGCAGTCAATAACTCGTTATTGGCAAAATTTATAACGCAAAGATGCTGTTTTAGAGTCATGTTTTTAATGTCGTACGAATCGAGCTAAGGTCTCTTTTAATCAACTCTGCATAAACTTTGTCGATAATCGGCTGAGTTTTCAACTCAATACAGGTGTTATTTTTAAACCCTTGCGCAACTTCGTCGATTGATTTGTCTGCA